>NZ_BAAHAZ010000007.1:0-256205 GCF_054777115.1 Nocardioides maradonensis
CGACCCCGTGGATACTGGTGAGCACGCCGCCATCGAGAGCGGCGAGTAGGGCACCGAGGATCACCTCAAAGCCCACCACCCCACGGGGCTCTGTCGGTACGAACGTCTTGCCGCCAAGCGAACGCAACCCCCTGCGCAACTCGACCGCGCAGGGCCGAAGGGCCGGCAGCGTGGCGCCGCTGCGACCGAGGCCGGGCTTGCGGGACGAGGCGCCGGAGGGAGCGAGGAACGAGCGACCGGAGAAGCCGAGGGCTGCAAGCCCAGCGAGGGAGCAGAAGCGGCGACACGCTCGGCCCGAAGGCCCCAAAAAAGATACGTCGGGCCGCGACCTCTGGGGGGGTCGGTCGCGGCCCGACGCATCAACTATGTCACACCAGCCCCACGGTGCAAACACCCATCACAGATCAGTCCCAAAAAACTCTGTCGACCACGAGACGGGCCCGTCGGGTGGCGCGGAGGTAGTCATTGACGACCTCGTCGGTGTGGTCGAGCGGGTAGCCCAGGATGAGCGCGACGGCACGCCGCTCGAGCGGCGCGCGGGGGAACTGGTCCCCCGGCTTTCCCCGGGCCAGGACGAGCGCGTTGCGGACCCGGCTGGCCATCCGCCAGGCGTTGCCGAGGACCTCGGCGTCGTCGGCGTCGAGCAGGCCCGTGCCGGCCGCGGCGGCCAGGGCGGCGAGCGTCTGGGTGGTGCGCAGGCCGGGGACCTGGGCGCCGTGGCGCAGCTGCAGCAGCTGGACGGTCCACTCGATGTCGGCCAGTGCCCCGCGGCCGAGCTTGAGGTGCAGCGCGGGGTCGGCGCCCCGGGGCAGCCGCTCCTCGTCGACGCGCGCCTTGATCCGCCGGATCTCGCGGATGTCGGCGTCGGTCAACCCGGACGCCGGGTAGCGCAGCGGGTCGATGAGGGCGGTGAACCGGGCCCGCAGGTCCTCGTCGCCGACGATCGCGTCGGCCCGCAGCAGCGCCTGCGCCTCCCACACGGCCGACCACTTGGCGTAGTAGGCGCCGTAGGAGTCGAGGGTGCGCACCAGGGCGCCCTGCCGGCCCTCGGGCCGGAGGTCGGCATCGACCACGAGGGCGGGGTCGGGACCGGCGACGCCCAGGGTCCGGCGTACCTCCTCGGCGACCGCCTTGGCGAACCCGGCGGCGACGTGCGCGTCGGCGCCCTCGACCGGGTCGTGCACGAACATCACGTCGGCGTCGGAGCCGTAGGAGAGCTCGAAGCCGCCGTACCGGCCCATGGCGACGATCGCCATCGCGGTCGGCGGGGCGTCGAGCTTGCGGGCGCGGGTGACGGCGGCGATGGCGACGTCGAGCGTCGCGGCCAGGGTGGCGTCGGTGAGCCGGGTGAGCCCGTAGCCCACGTCGGTGACGTCGATCAGGCCGAGCACGTCGCCGGCGGCGATCCGCAGCAGCTCACGGCGTCGTACGGCGCGGATCGCGCGGCTGGACTTGTCCAGGTCCTCCTGCCGCCCGGCGGTCGCGAGCATCTCCTCGCGCACCTGGGCAGCCGCGAGCGGCCGCAGGTCCCCGGCGAGCAGGCGTACGCCGGCGGGTTCCCGCTCGAGCAGGTCGGTGCAGTAGCGGGAGGTCGAGAGCACGTGCGCCAGCCGCTCCGCGACCTCGCCCTCGTCGCGCAGCGTCGCGAGGAACCACGGCGTCCGGCCGAGCGCCTCGCTGAGCCGGCGGAAGCCGAACAGCCCGCCGTCGGGGTCCGCGCCGTCGGCGAACCACTGCAGCATGGCGGGCAGGAGGGCCCGCTGGATCTGGGCGGTCCGGGTGACGCCGAGGGTGAGGAACTCCAGGTGGCGCAGGGCGGCCTGCGGGTCGGCGTACCCGAGGGCGGCGAGGCGCTCGACGGCCGCCTCCGGCGAGAGCCGTGCCTCGTCGGTAGCGATCCGGGCGACGGCGCTGAGCAGCGGCCGGTAGAAGAGCTTCTGGTGCAGCCGGGTCACCTCGCGGCGCTGGTCGAGCCACTCGCGCTCGAGCCGCTCGGCGGAGTCGCGGAAGAAGCGGAGGCTGCGTCCGAGCCGGCGCAGCGACTCCTCGCCGGAGGGCAGCAGGTGGGTGCGCTGGAGGCGGTGCAGCTGGATGCGGTGCTCGAGCTGGCGCAGGAACGCGTAGGCGCGGTGCAGCGCATCGCCGTCCTCGCGGCCGACGTACCCCCTGCTCGTGAGCGCGGCCAGGGCCGACAGCGTCGTCCCCGAACGGATCTGGTCGTCGGTGCGGCCGTGGACGAGCTGGAGGAGCTGGACCGCGAACTCCACGTCGCGCAGACCGCCGACCCCCAGCTTGAGCTCGCGGTCGGCGTCCTTGGCGGGGATGTGGTCGACGACCCGGCGCCGCATCGCGCGGGCGGCGTCCACGAAGCCGTCCCGGTCGGCGGCGGCCCACACCATCGGCTGGGTCATCGCGACGAACTCCCGACCCAGCTCGAGGTCGCCGGCCACCGGCCGCGCCTTCAGCAGCGCCTGGAACTCCCAGGTCTCGGCCCACCGCTCGTAGTAGCCGCGGTGGCTGGCGATCGTGCGGCTGAGCGGCCCGGCCTTGCCCTCGGGACGCAGGTTGGCGTCGACCGGCCAGATCGTGCCCTCGGCGGTGTGGTCGGAGCAGACCCGCATCATCTGGGACGCGAGCCGGGTGGCGACCTGGGCGTCACCCTCGTGCGCGAAGATCACGTCGACGTCGGAGACGTAGTTAAGCTCGTGGCCACCGCACTTGCCCATCGCGACGACGGCCAGCCGGACGTCGTCGGCCGTGGGCCCCACCCGTCGACGGGCGATCACGAGCGCCGCCTCGAGCGTGCCGGCGGCGAGGTCGGCGAGCTCCGCGGCGGCGTCGTCGACCCGCAGCTCGTGGGTGAGGTCGCGCGCCGCGATCCGCAGCAGCTGCCGGCGGTACTCCACCCGCAGCGCATCGCACGCCTCGGCGTCGGAGCGCCCCTCGACGGCGGCCAGCAGCACCGCGCGGAGGTGGTACGCCGCCGGCCGGGTCGAGCCCAGGGTCGGGTCGGCGAGCTCGAGCCAGTGACCCGGGTGGGAGACGAGGTGGTCGGCCAGCGCGCTGCTCGCGCCCAGCACGCTGAGCAGCCGCATCGCCGTACCCTCGTCGGCCGCGACGGCCGACACCATGGCCGGTCCGTCGTCGCCCAGCGCCACGGCCAGCCGACCCAGACCGATCAGGGCAGCGTCGGGATCGGCCGTGCGGCCCAGGCAGCTCAGCAGCGCATCGCCGTCCGAACCGAACGCGTCGAGCTCGGCGCGGGCGCGGTCGATGTCGGCGAACCCGGCCCGGATGAGGGCGAGCCGGTGCGCGGAGCGAGGCATGTCGCTACAGGACCGGCAGCATCCGGTCCCGCTCGAAGGCCGACACCTGGCCGCGGTACTCGTCCCACTCGGCGCGCTTGTTGCGCAGGAAGAAGTCGAAGACCTGCTCCCCCAGCGTCTCGGCGAGCAGCTCGGAGCTCTCCGCGATGTGGATCGCGTCGTTGAGGTTCTTGGGCAGCGGCTCGATGCCGAGCGCGCGCCGCTCGCGGTCGCTCAGCGCCCACACGTTGTCCTCGGCCTCCGGCGGCAGCGCGTAGCCCTGCTCGATGCCCTTGAGGCCGGCGGCGAGGATCGCCGCGTAGGCCAGGTAGGGGTTGCAGGCGCTGTCGATCGTGCGCAGCTCGATCCGCGCCGACTGGCCCTTGTTCGGCTTGTACATGGGCACGCGCACCATGGCCGAACGGTTGTTGTGCCCCCAGCAGACGTACGACGGGGCCTCGCCGCCGGTCATCATCCGCTTGTAGGAGTTGACCCACTGGTTGGTGACGACGCTGATCTCGCCGGCGTGGTGCAGGATCCCCGCGATGAACATGCGCGCGGTCTTGGACAGCTGGTACTCCGCGCCCGCCTCGTAGAAGGCGTTCTGGTCGCCCTCGAACAGGCTGACGTGGGTGTGCATGCCGGAGCCCGGGTGCTCGGTGAACGGCTTGGGCATGAAGGTCGCCCACACGCCCTGGCTCATGGCGACCTCACGGATGACGGTCCGGAAGGTCATGATGTTGTCGGCGGTGGTCAGCGCGTCGGCGTACCGCAGGTCGATCTCCTGCTGCCCGGGGCCGCCCTCGTGGTGGCTGAACTCCACCGAGATGCCCATCGCCTCGAGCATCGTGATCGCCTCGCGGCGGAAGTCGGAGCCGTGCGAGTGCACGGTGTGGTCGAAGTAGCCGCTGCGGTCCAGCGGGACCGGCTTCTTGCCCTTCTGCGGCTCGTCCTTGAACAGGTAGAACTCGACCTCGGGGTGGGTGTAGAAGGTGAAGCCCTGCTCGGCCGCCTTCGACAGGGTGCGCTTGAGGACGTTGCGCGGATCGGCGTACGACGTGGAGCCGTCGGGCATCACGATGTCGCAGAACATGCGGGCCGTCGCCGGGCCCTCCATGCTGCGCCACGGCAGGATCTGGAAGGTGCTCGGGTCGGGCAGCGCGAGCATGTCGGCCTCGTAGACCCGGGCGAAGCCCTCGATCGCCGATCCGTCGAAGCCGATGCCCTCGCTGAAGGCGCCCTCGAGCTCCGCCGGCGCCACCGCCACGGACTTCAGGGACCCCAGCACGTCGGTGAACCACAACCGGACGAACCGGACGTCACGCTCTTCGAGTGCACGGAGTACGAAGTCCTCTTGCTTGCCCATGACGCGCAGCCTAGTGGGGACGTGTTACCTCTTGTTGCCGCGTCATGACGGATCTACCTTCGAGGTAGACGCCCCCTACTGGAGAGGACACCGAGTCGAGGAGGCCACCATGGCCACCACCCACCCGTGGGACCACATGGTCCACGACATGCGCGAGGAGATGCACGACCTCGCGAACCTGCCTGACATGACCGCCGACCGCCAGGCGTTCCTGGCGATGTGGGCGACCTTCGTGGCTCTGCCGCTGGTCTTCGGCATCGACAAGCTGAGCCACATCATGACGAACACCTGGGACGGGTACGTCGCCGTGTGGGCCAACAACTTCCTGCCCGGCACCGCGCACCAGGCCGTGGTCGTCGTCGGCATCATCGAGATCGTGCTGGCCGTCGTGGTGCTCGTCGCCCCGCACGCAGGCGGTGACCTCCTGGGTCTCCTGTACGTGCTGCTCGCGATCGACCTGTTCGGCGTGAGCAACATGCACCACCTCGCGATCGGCATGCTGGCCCTGGCCTTCTGCTCGTTCGCGATGGCGCGGATGGCGCGCGGAGACCACCGACGGGAGGCGTAGAACCACATCGCACCTGACCTACGCGTTGGGTTTCGGGCGAAATTCCAACCGGTAGGTCAGGTGCGATGGATCCTCAGATGGGTTCTCAGAAGGTGTGGTCCGGGCTGGGGAACTCGCCGGTGGCGACCTCGGCCGCGTAGTCCTGAGCGCCCTTGAGCAGGGCGGCGCGGACGTCGGCGTACTTCTTGACGAAGCTGGGGACGCGGCCGCCGTTGAGGCCGAAGGCGTCCTGCCAGACCAGCACCTGGCCGTCGGTCTGGTTGCCGGCGCCGATCCCGATGGTGGGGATGGTGAGTTCCTTGGTCACCAGCGCGGCGACGTCACCCGGGACCATCTCCAGCACGACCGCGAACGCACCGGCGGCCTCGACCGCGCGCGCGTCGTCCAGGACCTTCTCGGCGCCGGCGCCGCGGCCCTGCACCCGGTAGCCACCGAGGGTGTTCTCGGACTGCGGGGTGAAGCCGATGTGCGCGCACACCGGGATGCCGCCGCGGACCAGCTTCTCGATGGTCTCCGCCATCTCGACGCCGCCCTCGAGCTTGACGGCCGCGACCTCGGACTCCTTCATCAGCCGCACCGCGCTGGCGTAGGCCTGCTCGGGCGAGCCCTGGTAGCTGCCGAACGGCAGGTCGCCGACGACCAGCGCGCGGTGCGCGCCGCGGACGACCGCGCGGGCGAGCGGGATCAGCTCGTCCAGGGTCACCGGGACGGTCGAGCCGTAGCCGTAGACGGTGTTGGCCGCGGAGTCGCCGACGAGCAGGGTGTCGATGCCCGCCTCGTCGAAGATCTGCGCGGTGAAGACGTCGTACGACGTCAACATGGTGAACTTCTCGCCCCGTTCCTTCATCTCCCGGAGGTGATGGGTGCGGATGCGCTTGATGCTCGCGCCCGGCCTGGCCGGTGCACTGCCGTACGGCGCCTGTTCCTCGGTCATGAGGCCATTGTGCTCCGTGGGATCAGGCCAGCGGCTCGATTGTGACGGCCGTCCCATAGGCGCAGACCTCGACGCCCCACTGGGCGTACTCGGTGGTCTCGAAGCGGAAGGCCACGACGGCGTTGGCACCGCGGGCCTCGGCCTCGTATGCGAGCCGCGAGAGCGCCTCCTGGCGGCAGTCGTGCAGCAGGGTGGTGATGCCCTTGAGCTCACCACCGGCCAGCGCCTTGAAGCTCGCACCGATGTTGGAGCCGACGTTGCGGGACCGGACGGTGAGGCCGAAGGTCTCGCCGAAGGTGTGGACGATGCGGGCGCCGGGGACGTCGTTGGTCGACACGATGATCATGAGCGTGAGGCTAGCCCTCACTAGGCTGGGTGCGTGGACTTCTACTCGGCCTACGCCCAGGGCTTCGCCAGGGTCGCCGCAGTGACGCTGCCCGTCGTCGTGGCGGACCCCGCGACGAACGCCGCGCGCACCCTCGAGCAGGCGCGCCTGCTGCACGACGAGGGCGTGGCGGTGGCGGTGTTCCCGGAGCTGGGGCTGACGGGGTACGCCGTCGACGACCTCTTCCTCCAGGACACCCTGCTGGAGGGCGTCGAGGAGGCCATCGTCGAGCTGACCGTGGCCTCGGCCGAGCTGCGGCCGGTGCTGGTGGTGGGGGCTCCGCTGCGCAAGGGCAACCGGATCTTCAATTGTGCCGTCGTGATCCACCGCGGACGGATCCTGGGGGTGCCGTCGAAGTGGTACCTGCCGAACTACCGCGAGTTCTACGAGCACAGGTGGTTCGCTTCCGCCGAGGATCAGCACGAGGAGGAGATCACGGTCGGCGGTCAGACCGTGCCCTTCGGCAAGCACCTCCTGTTCGAGGCGAGTGATGTGTCCGGCCTGTGCCTCGGCGTCGAGATCTGTGAGGACATGTGGGTCCCGATCCCACCCAGCTCGTCACTGGCACTTCAAGGCGCGACCGTTCTGGCGAACCTGTCGGGAAGCCCGATCACCATCGCCCGCGCAGCCGATCGGCACCTCCTCGCCAAGAGTGCGAGCATGCGCTGCAACGCGGCGTACGTCTACGCGGCCGCAGGCCAGGGCGAGTCGACGACCGACCTCTCGTGGGACGGCCAGACGATGATCTACGAGATGGGCGACCTGCTCGCCGAGGGTGACCGGTTCCCGGATGAGGCGCGGTACACGATCGCCGACATCGACCTCGACCGCCTTCGTCAGGAGCGGATGCGGCAAGGCACCTTCGACGACAACCGGCACGCGTACCGGCTGCACGACAGCGAGCGCACGACCATCGAGTTCGACCTCGAGCCCCCGACCGGCGACATCGGCCTGCGCCGCAAGGTGGCTCCGTTCCCCTTCGTCCCCGACGACCCGGCCCGCCTCGCCCAGGACTGCTACGAGGCCTACAACATCCAGGTGTCCGGCCTGGAGCAGCGGCTCGCCGCGATCGGTCAGCCGAAGGTCGTCATCGGGGTCAGCGGTGGCCTCGACTCCACCCACGCCCTCATCGTCGCGGCCAAGGCGATGGACCGGCTCGGCCGGCCGCGCAGCGACATCCACGCCTTCACCATGCCCGGCTTCGCGACCGGCGAGACGACCAAGTCGTACGCCACGACGCTCGCCACCGCGCTGGGCTGCACGTTCGCCGAGCTCGACATCCGCCCGGCCGCCGAGCAGATGCTCAAGGACCTCGGCCACGCCTACCCCGGTGCCGAGGCCGAGGTCGACCCGTCGGTCTACGACATCACCTTCGAGAACGTCCAGGCGGGTCTGCGCACCGACTACCTGTTCCGGCTCGCCAACCACCGCGGCGGCATCGTGCTCGGCACCGGCGACCTGTCCGAGCTCGCGCTCGGGTGGTGCACGTACGGCGTCGGCGACCAGATGTCGCACTACAACGTCAACGCCGGCGTGCCGAAGACGCTGATCCAGCACCTCATCCGCTGGGTGATCAGCACCAACCAGCTCGACGACGTCGACGAGGTCCTGCAGGCGATCCTGGAGCAGGAGATCACCCCCGAGCTGATCCCCGGCGGCGAGCAGAAGACCGAGGACAGCGTCGGCCCGTACGCGCTGCAGGACTTCAACCTCTACTACACGCTGCGCCGCGGCTACCGCCCGAGCAAGATCGCGTTCCTGCAGCACCACGCCTGGGGCGAGACCTACGACCTCGCGACCACCCGGAAGTGGCTCGAGGTGTTCGTACGCCGGTTCTTCAGCAGCCAGTTCAAGCGCTCTGCGCTCCCGAACGGGCCGAAGGTCAGCCCCGGCGGCACCATGTCGCCGCGCGGCGACTGGCGGATGCCGTCGGACGCCTCCCCTGCCGCCTGGTTGGCGGAGCTGGAGAACATCCCCGCCGACTGATCGGGCTAGAGCAACCCGCGCCGCTCGAGCAGCGGCTCGAGGGGCGCGGGCCGCCCGCGCCACTGCTGGTACGACGCGAGCGGGTCGCGAGTGCCCCCGATGCCGATGACCGAGCGGCGGAAGGCGTCGCCGTTGGCGCGCGTCGGGCCACCGTTCGCCTCGAACCACGCGGCGGTGTCGGCGTCGAGCACCTCGCTCCAGATGTAGCCGTAGTAGGCGGCGTCGTAGGAGAACTGGAAGGCGTGCGCGAAGTACGCCGTGGAGTAGCGCGGCGGCACCGCCGGATCGTCCAGGCCGACCGCGGCCAGCGCCGCCGCCTCGAACGTCGCCACCTCCTCGACCGAGGTCGGCACTTCCTCGGGCGCCAGCGAGTGCCAGGCGAGGTCCAGCAGCGCCGCCGCGAGGTACTCCCCCGTCGCGTAGCCCTGGTTGAACGTCTCGGCCGCGCGGATCCGGTCGACCACGCCCTCGGGCAGCGGCTCGCCGGTGGCGTGGTGCACGGCGTACTCCTGGAGGAGGGCGGGCCACAGCATCCACATCTCGTTGACCTGTGAGGGGAACTCCACGAAGTCGCGGAACACCGCGGTGCCCGCCAGCTTGGGGTACGTCGCCTCCGCGAGCAGCCCGTGCAGCGCGTGGCCGAACTCGTGGAAGAGCGTGCTGGTCTCGTCGAAGGTGAGCAGCGTCGGCTCCCCCGCCGCCGGCTTCGGCACGTTGAGGTTGTTGAAGACGACCGCCGTCGGCGCACCGGCCAGCGTCGAGCGGCGTACGAAGCTGCTCATCCAGGCACCACCGCGCTTGGAGTCGCGGGTGTAGAGGTCCAGCAGGTACAGGCCGACCGGGGTGCCGTCCTCCTCGAACACCTCGAAGACCCGCACGTCCGGGTGGTAGCCCGGCAGGTCGGGACGCTCGGTGAAGGTGATGCCGAACAGCTCGGTGGCCGCGCGGAAGACACCGTCGACGAGGACCCGCTCGGCCTCGAACCACGGCCGCAGCGCGACCAGGTCGACGTCGTGCTCCTCGGCTCGGACCCGCTCGGCGTGGAAGGGCCAGTCCCAGGGCTCGATCGGCGCCCCCGCGGACGCGGCGAGCGCCTCCTTCTCGGTGGCGATGTTGCGGGCTACCGCGGGGGCGAGGCGGTCGAGCATGGCGCGTACGGCGGCAGGGGTACGGGCCGTGTTGTCGGCCGTGACCGCCGACGCGTGGTCGGCGAACCCGAGCAGGCGGGCCCGCTCCGCGCGCAGCCGTACGACGTCCAGCACGATCTGCCGGGTGTCGTGCTCGCCCCCGCGGCTGCCCCGGGCCCGCTGGGCCCCGAGCAGCCGGCGACGTACGTCCCGATCGGTGAGCGAGGCCAGGTGCGGGTGCGCGGTCGGCAGGACCAGGGTGATCAGGTAGCCGTCGAGCCCGCGGGCAACGGCGGCCTCGCGGGCCGCGGAGACCTCGCCGGGCGACAGGCCGTCCAGCTCCGCCTCGGTCTCGACGTGCACCGCGAGGTCGTTGGCCTCGGCCTGCAGGGCGATGCCGAAGCGGGTGGACAGGGCGGAGAGCTGCTCGTTGATCTCCTTGAGCCGGGCCTTGTCGGCCTCCCCCAGGCCGGCACCGGCGAGCGTCATCTCGGTGACGTAGCGCTGCACCAGGTAGGCCTGCTCGTCGGTGAGCCCGTGCTCGTCCGCGACCGCGGCGATGCGCGCGAAGAGCGCCGAGTCGAGCGTGATCGCGTCGGAATGAGCGGCGAGCTGCGGCGAGAGCTCGGCCTGCAGCGCGTCGATCGCGTCGTTGGTGTCGGCGCTGGTCCTGTTGAAGAAGACCGACAGCACCCGCTCCAGCGGGAGCCCGCTGAGCTCGAGCGGCTCGAGGGTGTTGGCGAAGGTCGGGTCCGCCGGGTCGGCCACGATCGCCGCCACGGCAGCACGCTGCCCTGCCATCGCCTCGGCGATGGCAGGGCCGAACGCGTCGTCGGTGAACTCCTCGAACCGGGGCAGCTGGTAGGGCAGGTCGCTGGGCTCGAGAAGCGCGTTCACCCTGGCGATGCTACGGCTGCGTCGTCGGGTTCAGGTCCGACGACTCGGTGATCGACTGGCCGTTCTGCGACATCAGCCCGGTCATGCTGGTCACCGCACCGGCGACCGACGTCAGGTCGCCGAGGTTGCCGCTGGTGACGATCGACTTGAGGTTCGAGACCTTGTCGGAGAGCTCGGCCATCGGCTTGCCGAAGACCTTGCACATGGTCGGGTCCGCCTTGACGTTGTCGGCGGCGTTGCCGATGTAGTGCGTGACCACCGCGGCGGCCACGGCTGCCTTGCCGAGCTTCCAGAGCCGGTGGTCGGCGCCCTTCTTGAAGCTGCCGGCCTGGTACGGGTTCCAGATCCAGTGGTGGAACACGCCGAACGCGATGCCGAGGTCCGCGGCGAGACGGACCTTCGGGAAGGCCTTGGTGTTGTCGGTGGGGCAGGAGAAGGACTGGGCCGTGTTGGTCGGCGCCGCCTCCTTGCCGCACGAGGAGACGGTGAAGGCCAGCATGAGTGCGGCCAGGACGAGTGCGATGCGACGCATGGTTCCCCCTTGGAGTGTCGCCAGCCCCGAGTCGGGCGTGCTGGGGGGACGCTATCGGCTTGTCTCGATACGCGCATCACACCCTCGCAAGCTCGGGCGTGGCGCTACTCGACCTCCCGTCCTGGTCCGCGGGTTCGCCGGCTCACCCGCGGGGACGTGATCAGGCCGCCGGATCCGTCGCTGCGGGCTGGGTGACCGGCAGCGTGTCCGAGGACGTCGCGCACGACGGGTCGGGCTGGGCGCCGGCGTCCGTGGCGCACTGGCCGCTGGACGCCGGGGTCGGGTCAGGGGTCGGCGTCGGGTCGGGCGTGGGGGCCGGGTCGGGGGTCGGCGTCGGGTCCGGGGTCGGCGTCGGGTCGGGCGTCGGCGTCGGGTCGGGCGTGGGCGTCGGGTCCGGCGTGGGCGTCGGGTCCGGCGTGGGCGTCGGGTCCGGGGTCGGCGTGGGATCCGGCGTGGGCGTCGGGTCGGGCGTGACCGCACCCCCCGTACCGCCGGAGGAGGGGGCGACCCCGGCCGCCGTCCCGTGCACGGGCGCGGCTCCCGAGGCGACCGTCTCGTGGGTGTGCTGCTTCACCGGGGTGACGTGCGGGCGCACGGTCGTGCCGGCGTGCTGGTCGCAGCCGCACAGCACGGGCATCGGCGGGATCACCACACCGCCCAGCGGCAGCGCCGACGGCATGGTCGCGGCCTGGTGGGCGTAGCGCAGGGCCAGGATCCGCACGGTGTGGACGAACCCGCGGGCGTCCTCGTACCTCCTCAGCTCGGTCCGCAGCACGGCCGGCTTGCGCAGGTCGTGCCCGTCCGCGCAGAGCACGATCGCGGTGCCGAGGGCGGCGTCGTCGAGGTCCTGCGGGTTGCGCCGGCCGTCGGCGTCGGCGTCGACCGCGACCTGCGACCAGGTCTGCGGCAGCAGCGCCATCGGGCCGACGGGAGCGTCGTACCGCGTGTTGTGGTCGAGACGGCCGGCGTCAGTGTCGTCGACCGTGCCGCGGCCGTGCCTGCCGTTCTGGGGCGTGCCGACGATGCCCGGCCGCACGATGCCCTTCGCGGTGACGTGGTGCGCGTGCCCGGCAGGATCGACCGTGCCGTGGTCGGACTCGACCCGGCCGATGGCGGCGAGGACGGTCCAGTCCAGGTGGCAGCTCGCGGCGGCGTCGATGATCGTCGCGGCACGCTGGTACGCCGCCAGCGCCGGCTCCGCCACCGTGGTCACCGACCCCGGGAAGTCGGCCGGCCGGCCGACCGGGTCACGACGGGCGCTCGGCCGGGTCCGCTGGTGGACGCGGACGGCGGCTCGGCGTACCGCCACGACCGGAACGCTGAGCTGGGGCGCGGCGGGTTGGTCCACGGGAGCGTGGGTCGACGAGGCGAGCGGCGTGATCGAGGACGGGCCGTAGGCACCGGTGAGGACGACGGCGCCGGTGACACCGAGGACGCTCAAGCGCTGCACCCATCGGTGCTTCGACTGTTCGGTCCGGTTCATCCCCGCATCCCCCTGGTCGTGATCCCGAGACCGTCGGTGACCAGTGAACGCCCGCCCGCGCCGGTTCCGCAGGAGAACGCCGAATAAAGCGCGGATCCTCAGGTGGGCGCCCGCATTCTTTACCTTGCGGGCCTCTGAGAGGATGCCGCGGTGGCGGAGTTGAGGTTCTTCACGGGCTCGATGGATTCGGGGAAGTCGACGCTGGCGCTGCAGACCAACCACAACCACGCGGCGCGGGGTCGCAGCGGCCGGATCTTCACCGCCCACGACCGCGCCGGCGAGGCGCGGGTGTCCTCGCGGCTGGGCCTGACGCACAGCGCCATCGAGGTCGGCACCGACTTCGACTTCTGGAGGTACGTCGTCGACGCGCTCACCGGCGGCGCACGGATCGACTACCTGATCTGCGACGAGGCGCAGTTCTACACCACGGCCCAGATCGACGCGCTGGCCAAGATCGTCGACGAGCTGCAGATCGACGTGTTCTGCTTCGGCATCCTCACCGACTTCCGGACCCGGCTCTTCGAGGGATCGGCGCGGCTGGTCGAGCTCGCCGACTCCACGCAGGTGCTCCAGGTCGAGGCGCTGTGCTGGTGCGGGAAGCGCGCCACGCACCAGGCGCGGATCGAGGACGGCGTGATGATCACCGAGGGCGAGGTGATCGTGGTCGGCGACACCGACGACGAGCAGCAGCCGGGCACGGTGACCTACGAGGTCCTGTGCCGGCAGCACCACCGCCGCCAGATGACGGCGGCCCGGGCGCGGGCGGTGTCCCTGACCCCGGACCCGCTGCCGTTCGGCTGAGCCCTCCTCAGTCGACCAGGATCGGGATGAGCATCTCGGCCCGCGTGAGCGAGCCGTGCATCCCGATCAGCCGCCGCTCGTAGGGGAACGCGTCGGTCGCCATCACCGCGAAGTCGCCGCGGCACGCGACGACGACGTCCCCGATCCGGGGCAGCACGCTGGGGTCGACCGGGCCGAACCACCCGCGGCCGATCGCGTCGGCGCGGCTGAGCACGGTCGCCCGGTCCCCGAGCACCTCGGTCCAGGTGGAGATGACGTCGGGGACCGCGCCACCGGTGCAGTAGAGGTGGCGGAACCGCGCCTCTCCCCCGACCAGCGCGATGCCTGCCCGCAGGTCGTCGTCGTGGGCGACGTCCACCCGCGCCTCGGTCGGTACGTCGACCATCCCGTGGTCGGCGATGACGACCAGCCGGCGGTCGGCCGGGAGCGCCTCGCGCAGCTGCTCGGCCTCGTGGTCGATCATCGCGAGCTGCTGCAGCCACTGCTGCGAGGCGACCCCCCAGCGATGCCCGGTCCAGTCCAGGTCGGAGTCGTAGACGTAGGTGACCGACGGCCGGTGCGCGGACGCCGCGAGGACGGCAGCGATCCGCTCGCCGACCTTGTCGACGCCGACGTACGTCGCACCCCGCTGGGCCGCGACGGTGAGCCCCGACCCCTCGAACTCCCGCTTGTTGACCACGCTCGCCCGCACCCCGGCGCCCTGCAGCGCGCCGAACGCGGTCTGGTGCGGCTGCCACTCGGTCGGGTCGAGGTCGGGAACGTCCCAGTGCAGCGCGTTGAGCAGCGCGTCGGTGCCCGGGACACGGGTCGTGAACCCGACCAGGCCGTGCGCGCCCGGCACCAGTCCGGTGCTGAACGAGGTCAGCGAGGTGGTCGTCGTCGAGGGCACCCCCGCCGTCGCGGCGGGTGCGTCGTCGACGAGGGAGGCGAGGTAGGGAGCGGCGTACTCGTAGCGACGGAGGAGCTCTGCCCCCAGCCCGTCGATCAGGAAGACGACGTACGCCGGTGCCTCGGGCAGCTCGAGGTTCGTCGGCACGTGGGCCAGCGGGTTGCCGAGGGCGCGCGCCACCGCCGGCAGGACGTCGCTCAGCGACCGGGCCCCGTAGGTGGGCTCGCAGAAGTCCTCGGCCACTAGGGCATGCCTCCCCAGGCGACGCCGTCGCGAGCGCCGTTCCGTGCGTGCGATGGCAAGGCGGAGGAGGGAGCCGGGACGGAGTCCCGGCGACTGACGACAACGCAGCCAGCGTGCGTGCGGAACGGCGCGCAGCAGGCGCTCGGCTGGGGAGACATGCCCTTATCGCCCTCGCGTCCGGGCGGAGAGGTGGGCCGCGAAGGTGAGCAGCCCGCCGACCGCGTCGCGGCCGTCGGCCGCGGCGGAGACCCGCAGCGAGAAGTCGTCGGACGCCAGGACGCCGGTGTAGCCGTGATCGGCGTCGCAGCTCGGGTCGTTGCACGCGGCGGGCTCGAGGTCGAGCCGGCTCACCCCGCCCCAGCCGATCGTCATGACCGCCTCGGCGGCCGCGGACGGCCCCTCGGTCGGGTTGGTGACCATCCGGGTCACGACCACGGAGGCGACCGACGCGAGCGCGATGGCCTCGGTGGACGTCGAGGTGTAGGGCTCGGGCAGCAGGTCGTCGCCGGCGTGCTCGTCGGTGTGGCAGATGATCAGCCGCGACGGGGTGAGGACGATGACCGACTGGTGCCGGCGTACCTCGTCACGCTCGAAGGTCGGCTCGTGGTGCACGTAGTACGACACGACCTGCTCGCCGCCGACCGCGTCCTCGACGGCATCCGCCACCACCTCGGGGTAGTAGCCGGTCCGGTCGATCGCGGCGCGCAGCTCGGGCGCGTGGTCGCGGTCTTCGGTCAACGGGTCGACGGACTTGCGCATGCCTGAATCCTCGCACGACGAGTCTTGCCGCCATGCCAGGGTCGTTACGCCGGAGCCAACCGCGAGCGCGGCAGCGCGGCGCCGCAGCGACCGAGGCTGGGCGCGCGGCGCGAGGCGACGGAGGGAGCTTGCGACCGGAGGAGCCGAGAGTCGCAAGGTCGGCGAGGGAGCGGCCGCGGCGACGCGCTCGCGCAGACAACTACCCGGGGATCGTGGCGATCAGGTCGGGCATCCGGCGGACGGTGGAGTCCGGTCGGGGGTCGGTGACCCGCGCGATCCGCGCCCGGGCGGTCAGGACCGCCGCCGACTCGGTGCCGGCGAGCACCAGCGACAGCTCGAGCGAGGACACCTCGGGCAGGTCGTTCTGCAGCTCCGCGACCTTGGCGATGAGGTCCTCGACGGCGTCGATGTCGACGGGCTCGGCACCGCGGTAGCCGAACAGCAGCGGCGCGGTCTTCACCTCGCGGACCATCGCGGCGACCGCGCGCTCGTCCAGCGGCGGGATCCGGTACGACCAGTCGCCGAGCAGCTCGATGACGGGCCCCGCCACCCCGAAGGACACCACCGGCCCGAAGAGCGGGTCCTCGAAGCTCCGGATCGCCAGCGGTACGCCGGACGCGGCCGTCCTCTGCACCACGAAGCCGGCCGAGACGGGGTCGGTGACGATCCGCTCGAGGGCCGCCCAGGCCTCGCCGAGCTCGTGCGGGTTGGTGATGCCCCGGAAGATGTGGCGCTGGTCGGGGCGCTCGCGCAGCGACTCCTCGGTCGCCTTGAGCACGACGTCCCAGCCGAGCTCGGCCGCGGCGGCCTCGGCCTCCGCCAGCGTCTGGACCCGGATGACCGGCCACAGGTCGATGTCGTACGCCGCCAGCAGCTCGGTCAGCTGCTCCGGGGTCAGGTCGAGCCCCTCCGTGGCCTTCTCCGTGCCGGCCTCCAGCAGGATCCGGCGCAGCTGGTTGCGGGCACCCCGCGCGTCGGCATCGGCCGGCACCAGCGGCTCCCCGTCCGGCGTACGGAGCCAGACGGCGTACTCGACGACGCGGGCGAGGGCACGGACCGCCGCCTCGACCGCGGGGTACGACGGCACCGAGCCGCGGCCCGCGGACGAGCCGGCCACGTCGGGGACGCGCAGCAGCTCTGGGATGCCCTCGGCGCCGAGGAAGGTCGAGACCAGCGGCTTGTCGGACTGCTCCCCCACCGCCGCGAGCACGTTCGCGACCTCCTCGCCGGAGATGTCGAGCGGCGGGATGTAGACCGCGACGACGGAGTCGACGTCGGGGTCGTCGATGGCGGCGTCGAGGGCGTCCTCGAAGTCCTCGGCGGTCGCGTCGGCGCCGAGCGCGACGGACCGGTTGACGACGAGCCCGACCGAGGCGGCGGCGTCGGCGGCGAGCAGTCCGAGCGCGTCGGAGTTGCCGACGATCGCGACCCGGCGGCCGCGCGGCAGCGGCTGGTGGGCGAGCAGCTGGGCCACGTCGAACATGTCGTCGAGGGTGTCGACCTGGATCACGCCGGCCTGGCGGAACATGGCGTCGACGGCGGCCTGGGGCGCGCCGATCCTGCGCACGGCGTGGCCCATCGGCACACCCTGGGTGGTGCGGCCAGAACGGACCGCGACGATCGGCTTGCGCTTGGAGACGCGGCGGGCGATCCGGGAGAACTTGCGCGGGTTACCGATCGACTCGAGGTACATCATCACGACCTCGGTCGACTCGTCCTCCTCCCAGTACTGCAGGAGGTCGTTGCCCGACACGTCGGCGCGGTTTCCGGCGGACACGAAGGTCGAGATGCCGAGGCCACGGCCACGGACCTTCTCCAGGATCGCGGACCCGAGCGCCCCGGACTGGCAGAAGAAGCCCGCGCGACCGCGCGCCGGCATGACCGAGGACAGCGACGCGTTGACCTGCACCCGCGGGTCGGTGTTGATGATGCCGAGGCAGTTCGGCCCGATCAGGCGCAGGCCGTAGGACCGCGACAGACCGACCATGTGCCGCTGCCGGCGGCGGCCGTCCTCGCCGGCCTCGGCGAAGCCGGAGGAGATGACGATCAGCCCGTGCACGCCCTTGGCCGCGCAGTCGAGCACGACGTCGGTCACGGCGTCCGCCGGCACGGCGACGATCGCGACGTCCACCTCGTCGGGGATGTCCTGCACGCTCTTGTACGCCGGCATGCCCGAGACCGCCCGCGCGCTCGGGTTGACCACGTAGACCCGGCCGGTGAAGTCGGCGGTCACGAGGTTGCGGACCAGGACCTGGCCGATCGTGTCCTGGCGCCGGGAGGCACCGATGATGGCGACCGAGCGCGGGTGGAAGAAGCGGTGGATCGACGCGGCCTCGGCGGTGTGCTCGCGGGCGCGCATCAGCCCCACCGCGGTGTCGGTGGAGTCGATGGGGAACTCCAGGGTGATCACGCCGTCGGCGTACCCGCTGGCCACGCGGTAGCCGGCGTCGCGGAAGGTCTGGATCATCCGGGTGTTGTCGGGCAGCACCTCGGCGACGAACCGCTCGACCCCGCGCTCCCGCCCCGCCTGGGCGAGGTGCTCGAGCAGCAGCTGGGCGATGCCGCGACCCTGGTGCCGGTCCTCGACGAGGAACGCGACCTCGGCCTCGGTGCCGCCCGCCCCGGCGTGCTCGCCGTTGAGCACGTCGTAGCGGCCGACCGCGATCATCCGGCCCTGGAGGATCATCACGAGCGCGACCCGCAGCTCGTGGTCGACATGCGTGAACCGGCGTACGTCACGCTCGGATAGGACCGGCATCGGCGAGAAGAACCGGTAGTACTTCGACTCGTCGGAGACCCGTGCGTAGAACTCGACGAGCAGCTGCTCGTCGTCGGCCCGCATCGGCCGGATGTGCGCCGTCCGCCCGTCGCGCAGCAGGACGTCGGCCTCCCAGTGCTCCGGCGGGGCGGCGATCTCCTCGGTCGGGGTCGAATCGCCGTCGGTCACAGGAGAAATCTATCGACCGCCCACCCGATAGCGAAGGTGGAGCACCCGGTCGCCCTGGATCACGACGTGCGGGTCCTCCAGGAGCACCTGCCCGTCGATCGATCCGAAGTACCGCTTTCCGCTGCCGAACACCACCGGGACGACGTCCATGGCACCTCGTCGACGAGTCCCGCCGCCAGCGCCGAGGCGCCCATGTCACCCGCGGTCAGCGCCACGACCCGATCCCCGGCGCGCCGACGCGCCTCCTCGATCGCCGGTACCACGTCGTCGAAGAACGGGACGTCGGCCTCGGGGTGCCAGCCCTCCGGCTTCGGCCGGTGGGAGACCACCAGCAGGTGGTCGCCGGCCGGCGGCTTGGCCTCCCAGCCGTTGGTGAGGTCGAACAGGTGCCGCCCCATGACCGTCGCGCCGATGCTCGCCCAGAACGGAGCGACGTACGCCGCGGAGGTGGTGGACACCCGGAACGGGTCCTCGGGGGCATCGGTCAGCGGCCGGTCGCCGTTGAAGTACCAGTCGAAGAGCGGACCGACGTCGTCGTTGTCATCCGCGATGAAGCCGTCCACGGACACCACTGCGTGCATGATCACCGAGCCCATGCGGCCATCATGACCGGTTCCGCCGACGGTGGCGGCGTGCCGCGTGCCCGAGCGTCGGTACCGCCGGGAAGAATGACCCCTCGTGGCACGACGTACGACGAAGCAGGAACCCGACGACTTCGAGGAGCACATCCTCGACATCAACGTCAGCGACGAGATGCGCTCGTCGTTCCTGGAGTACGCCTACTCCGTCATCTACTCCCGCGCCCTGCCCGACGCCCGCGACGGCCTGAAGCCCGTGCAGCGCCGCATCCTCTACACGATGAACGACATGAACCTGCGGCCCGACCGCGGTCACGTCAAGAGCGCCCGTGTCGTCGGTGAGGTCATGGGTCGGCTGCATCCGCACGGCGACAGCGCCATCTACGACGCGCTGGTCCGCACCGCCCAGCCGTGGAGCCTGCGGCTGCCGTTCATCGACGGCCACGGCAACTTCGGATCTCCTGACGATTCTCCGGCGGCCATGCGCTACACCGAGTGCCGGATGGCGCCGCCCGCGATGGCGATGACGGAGTCGATCGACGAGGACACCGTCGACTTCAAGCCGAACTACGACAGCCGCGAGTTCGAGCCGACCGTGCTGCCGTCGGCGATCCCGAACCTGGTCGTCAACGGCACCACCGGCATCGCGGTCGGCATGGCGACCAACATGGCGCCGCACAACCTGGTCGAGGTCGTGCAGGCGCTGCGCCACCTGATCCAGCACCCGAACACCTCGACCGAGGGCCTGATGCGGTTCATCCCGGGCCCCGACCTGCCGACCGGCGGCAAGATCGTCGGCCTGGACGGAATCCGCGACGCCTACGAGACCGGCCGCGGCGTGTTCAAGATGCGCGCGACCGCTCGCGTCGAGTCCTTCGGTCGGCGCAAGGGCATCGTGGTCACCGAGCTCCCGTACGGCGTCGGCACCGAGAAGGTCGTCGAGCGGATCAAGATCCTGGTCCAGGGCAAGAAGATCCAGGGCATCGCCGACATCAAGGACCTCACCGACGCCGACCACGGCCTGCGGTTGGTGATCGAGGTCAAGAACGGCTTCATCCCCGAGGCCCTCCTCGAGCAGCTCTACAAGCTGACGCCGATGGAGGACAGCTTCGGCATCAACAACGTCGCGCTCGTCGACGGCCAGCCGCGCACGCTGGGCCTGCGCGAGCTGCTGACGGTCTTCCTGGAGCACCGCTACGAGGTCGTACGTCGCCGCAGCCAGTTCCGCCGCAACAAGAAGGCCGACCGGCTGCACCTCGTCGACGGCCTGCTCGTCGCGCTGCTCGACATCGACGAGGTCATCCAGGTCATCCGCACCAGCGACGACTCGGCGGCCGCCAAGGACCGCCTGATGAGCGTCTTCGACCTCAGCCAGGTCCAGGCCGAGTACATCCTCGAGATGCAGCTGCGCCGGCTCACGAGGTTCTCCCGGATCGAGCTGGAGAAGGAGCAGGAGACGCTGCGCCGCGAGATCGAGGAGCTCGACGCGATCCTCGCGGACGAGGAGCTGCTGAAGAAGGTCGTGTCCGGCGAGCTGGCCGAGGTCGCGAAGACCTACGGCACGCCCCGGCGTACCGTCCTGCTGGAGTCGGCCGGCACCGCCGCGGTGGCGGCCGCGACCACACCGCTCGAGGTCGCCGACGACCCCTGCTTCGCGTTGCTGTCGTCGACCGGCCTGCTCGCCCGGACCATGAACGCCGACGAGGTCGGCACCGGTGGGCCGCGCGCCAACCACGACGTGGTCGTGTCCGCGGTGCGCACCAGCGTCCGCTCCGAGATCGGCGTCATCACCTCCGCGGGACGTCTGGTGAAGCTGGGCGTGATCGACCTCCCGGCGATCCCGGCCTCGGCGAACGAGCCGAACCTGCAGGGCGGCCTGCCGCTCAGCGAGGTGCTGGCACTGGCCGCCGGGGAGCGGGCGCTCGCCCTGTGCGACCTGACCGGCGAGGGGCCGGGCCTCGCGCTCGGCACCCGGCAGGGCGTCGTCAAGCGGGTCAACCCCGAGGTCCTCGGCCGCGACGAGTGGGAGGTGATCGGGCTCAAGGACGGCGATGAGGTCGTCGGCGCCGTGCAGCTGCGCAGCGGTGAGGAGGAGCTGTGCTTCGTCACCTCCGACGCCCAGCTGCTGCACTTCGGCGCGGCCGGCGTCCGGCCGCAGGGCCGGGCGGGCGGCGGCATGGCCGGCGTCCGGGTGGCCGACGGCGAGCGGGTCGTGTGGTTCGGTGCGCTGGACCTGCAGGCGGCCGGCGGTGTCGTCCTGGTGACCGCGTCCGGCTCCTCGACCGCGCTGCCCGGCACGGAGCCGGGGGCGGTCAAGGTGACCGACTTCTGGGAGTACCCCGCGAAGGGGCGCGCCACGGGCGGCGTACGGTGCCACCGGTTCCTGAAGGGCGAGGACGCCCTGGTGTTCGCGTGGGCCGGACCGGCTCCGGCGCGGGCGTCGGCCGCGAGCGGGGCACCGATCGACCTGCCCGAGGCCACCGGCAAGCGCGACGGGTCCGGCGTGCCGGGCAGCCAGGCGATCGCGGCGTGCGCAGGTCCTCTCGTCGTCGGCCTCGGTGTGGAAGGGTGACGCCATGAAGCGCGCACTCGTGCCCCTGGCCGCGTCTGCCCTGCTGCTCGCGGGCTGCGGCTCGTCCGGCGGTACGTCGGTGGCGCCGGACCAGGCGATGGCGACCGCGAAGCAGAAGCTGGACGCGACCAGCGGGGTCGAGGTGTCGCTCAAGGCGTCTGCCGATCCCGGCGTCGACTACCTGCAGGCCGCCGACGGCACGATCGTGGCGAAGCCGCCGGCCTTCCAGGGCACCGTGGCCGGCCGGGTGAGCGGGCTGAGCGACAGCGGCGTCGACGTCATCTCGGTCGACGGCAAGCTGTGGATCAACGTCCCGATCCTCGGGTGGACCGACCAGTACTCCGCCAAGTCGCTCTGCGCACCCGACCCGGCGACCCTGCTCGACCCCGACTCCGGCGTCTCCGACCTGCTCACCTCGGCGACCGGCCTCACCGCCGGGAAGTCCGAGCGCGACACCACGGACGCCTCGATCGTGATCACGCCGTACTCCGGTAAGGAGACCGCCGACGCGATCAAGACGGTGCTGCCCTGCGCCAACGGTGACTCCTTCGACGTCACCTTCGACATCGCGGACGACGGGTCGCTGCGCAGCGCCCAGCTCACCGGCTCGTTCTTCCCCGGCGCCTCCCCGATCACCTACACGATCGACATCACGAAGTACGACGTCACCAAGGACATCAAGGCTCCGCAGTGACCGGTGCGGTGAGGTCGCGCCTGCTGCTGACCCTGGCGGCGGTCGCGGTCGCCTTCGCGGCCATCGACACCTACGTCGTGGTGCTCGCGCTGCCCGACATGATGCACGCCGTCGGCATCCCGCTCGAGGAGCTGCAGCGCGCCGCCCCGATCGTCTCCGGCTTCCTGCTCGGGTACGTCGCCATGCTGCCCCTCATCGGCCGCATCGCCGACCTGCGCGGTCCGGTGCCGGTGCTCGTCTCGTCGCTGGTCGTCTTCTCGTTCGGGTCGTTGCTCACCGCGGTGTCGGTGGACCTGCCCTCGATGGTGACCGGCCGCTTCCTCCAGGGCGTCGGCGGCGGCGGGCTGGTGCCGGCCACCATGGCGATCGTCGGCCTGCTCTACCCGGCAGACCGGCGCGGGATGCCGCTCGGCGTCGTCTCGGCGGTCCAGGAGCTCGGCAGCGTCCTCGGACCGCTCTACGGCGCCGTCATCCTGGCCGTCAGCGACTGGCGCCTCATCTTCGTCCTCAACCTCCTCGTCGGCCTCGTCCTCGCCCTGGTCGTCGGTCGAGTAGCCGAGCGAGGAACGAGCGAGGCGTATCGAGACCACCGGAGACGCCCGGACCCCCTCGGTCTTCTCCTCCTCGCGGTCGTCGTGGTGGCGGGCTCGGTGACCCTCCTCCAGCCCGACCCCATCAAGCGCGACCTGACCTGGGGACAGATCTTCATCCCGTACGTCGTCGACGGCCCGCGCTGGGTCACCCCGGTCGGCCTCGTCACGATCGCCGCCGCGGTGCTGCTGGTGCTGCGCTGCGTCCTCGCCAAGCGCCCGCTGGTCGACGTGCGCGGGTGGGCGCGCTCGCTCGTCGAGGCGGACCTCCGTGGCGCGACGCTCCTCGGCCTCGCGCTCGCGGGGATCGTGCTGGCCTTCGCCACCGCGGACCCCAAGGTGGCGGTGTTCGCCCCGCAGGGCTGGTGGTACCTCCTCGGCACGGTCGTGGCCGTCGTACTCCTCACGCTGCACCTGCGGACCGCCACCGCCCCGATCGTGCCGCGCGGGATCCTCCGGCCCACGCCCGCCTGGGGCGCGATCCTGGTCAGCTTCCTGGTCGGGTTCTCCCTGATCGCGGCGTTGGTCGACATCCCCCTCTTCGCCCGTACGACGGTCTACCCCGACTCGCAGCTGGACGCCGCCCTCGTGCTGGTGCGCTTCCTGGTCGCGCTGCCGATCGGGGCCGTGGCGGGCGGCTGGCTGCTGCGCAGGCTCCCTGCCGGGCAGGTCGCCGCCGTCGGCATGCTCTGCGCCGCCGCGTCCTTCGGCGTGATGTCGCAGTGGGGCATGGACGCCCTGGACTCCTGGCTCCCCACCCTGCCGCTGCTCCTCGGCGGCCTCGGCTTCGGCCTCGCGCTCGCGCCGGTCAACGCGGCCATGCTCGCCACCGCTCCCCCGGACAGCCACGGCCTCGCCTCGGCGCTCGTCGTGGTGGCGCGGATGGTCGGCATGCTCGTCGGCATCTCGGCCCTGACCACCATCGGCCTGCGCCGCCTGTACGCCGCCAGCGCCGCCCACCCCGACTGGGACCTGGACCGTCTCGGCGTCCTCCAGGAGCACGCCGTCTTCGCCGGCGCCGCCGTCGTGGCACTGCTGGCCGCGGTGCTGTCGCTGGTCGTGCTCCGCGGAGCGGCCACACGTGGCGTGGATCTCGCCGAGACGCTCCGCTCGGTCGGGTGAGCGGACGCTAACCTCGGAGCCATGGCTGACTTCGACGACCTCCTCGCCGCCAACCGGGCCTACGCCGAGACCTTCGACTTCGGTGGCTTCGACGGCATCGCCAAGGCCGGTGTGGCCCTGGTGACCTGCATGGACTCCCGCATCGACCCGCTCGGCATGCTCGGCCTCCAGCCGGGCGACGCCAAGATCATCCGCAATCCCGGCGGCCGCGTCGACGACCTGACGCTGGACGCCCTGGTGATCTCGGTGCACATGCTGAACGTCAACCGGATCGTGATCGCGCCGCACACCCGCTGCGCCGTCGCCAGCAACCCCGAGCCGGTCCTGCGCGAGAAGCTGAACGCCTCCACCGGCCAGGACACCTCCTGGCTGACCCTCCCGGTCACCGACGGCCAGGAGGCGGCCCTCGCCGCCGACGTCCAGCGCGTCAAGGCGCACCCGCTGATCCCCGACACCGTCAAGGTCGGCGGCTTCATCTACGACGTCGACAGCGGTCTGCTCGAGCAGAAGTTCTGATCGCCCTCAGCGGTACGGGTCCGTCAACAGCGGCCTCGCGGTGACCACCTCGAGCCGCTGCGCCGGACCGGCCACGGTGACGGTGCCGCGCACCAGCTGCCACCGCCCGCCGTCGACCTGGTAGTCGGCGCTCCAGGTGGTGGTCAGTCCCGGGTGGACCACGCCCTTGCGCAGGTACTGGTGCGTGTTGACCAGCTCCGGGTACGCCGCCCCCGGCGATGCGCTGCGCAGCTGCTCCCCGTCGCCGAACCGGTACACGTAGTGGTCGACGTGGATCCGCAGCGTCACGCGGTGCCCCACCAGCCTCACCGTGCGCGTGAACGGCCCGCCACCCGTCGCGTAGTAGTTGGTGTTGAAGTTGACCAGCGTCCGCCCCTTCACCGGCTGGATGTGCAGCGCCGGGGTCGGGACGGGGATCCGCCGGAACGCCCGCTCCACCGCCGCGGCCAACGACACGGCGACAACACCGAGACACATCATTCCTGGCTGTCCGACATCCACGTTCTGGGCGTTGAGAACCTCGTGCCACACCGGCGTCTGTCTTGGACCGCAACTGATCCTCGTGCAGGCACCGTCCCCGACGCACGACGTGTTCCTGATGTGAAGCTCGGTGCTCGAACCTGAGCTCGAGGATGTTGATTGCGCGTCCTGGTTGGCCGTGTGGCCCGCCACGTTGAACCCGTTCTTGCCGCCGCTCACCCCTTGCCCGCCTCCGGCCCACGCCGATGAACCGGAGGCGATGATCACCAGGACGAGCAGGGCAATCGTCAGTCGGCGGTATCCCATGACGCCACCTGCCAGCCGGTACCCCACGACAGGTTCATGACGAGATGCTGCCGTCCACCGGAATAGCGCTTGTTGAGGTCACCCGCGCCGCTGACCCGTTGCGGCGAGGTCGACTGACGGAGAAACACGACGATCCCGGCCCGAGCGCTGCCGTGGGCTTCGATTGCCGTGATCCGATGCTGCCCGCCGCTGATCGTTCCGTGCCGACGAACGATCCGGTCGATCCACTCGCGCCCGGCATCGCACGCAACGCAAGTTAACGTCTGAAGAGGAGAAAGCGCGGCGGTGTCGCCGGACCTCTGCGCATAGTCGACGACCTGCCAGTAGTACTTCGCGAACGCGATCGCACCGGCCTTGGTCTGCCGGGTCGCAGCATCGGGCATGACCGGCGGCGTGGGCGCGACCTTCGTCGGCGAGACCGACGGGGTGGGGTCGGCCTGGGCCGGCGGGTCAGCCTCCTGGCCGCACCCCGCGAGGGACAGCAGCGCACCGGCCGACAGCAGGGCGAGCAGGCGTTTCATCTGACCTCCCGAGATTTGAGGTACTCGGAACCTACGCCGACGCCGAGCCGCCCGCCACCGTCGGTCAGGTTGCTGTGGACAGCAGCTCCCGCAACGCCCGGTCCACCAGCACCCCCGGAAGGTCCCCCAGCGAGTCCCGCAGGACAGCGAGTGAGTCGATCCCCAGCAGTCGATCCACGAGGGCGTCCGCCTCCGCCACGTCGGGGAGGGGGACGTCGACCAGGAGCGGGCAGTCCACGGCTCCCCCGTCCGGCTCGGGCGGCAGCAGCGGGGTCCAGCAGCCGACCTCCGCCACCAGCGACGCGGACGGGCCGACCCCGTCGAGCCGGAGGTCGACGTACCAGAACAGCTCCCCCACGGCGAGCCGCAGGTGTCCGCGCCGTGCCTTGAACCCGCGCGCCTTGAGCAGCTTCGCGACGGCCGCGCGGTCCGCGCTCATTACGCGTCGAGCGCTTCCATGTCGATGTCGTAGGCGCCCTGGACCAGGAACTCCTTGCGCGGGGCGACGTCGGACCCCATCAGCAGCTCGAACACCTCGGCCGCCTCGGCGGCGTCGTCGACGGTGAGGCGCCGCAGGGTCCGCTGCCGAGGGTCCATGGTGGTCTCCCGGAGCTGGGCGGCGTCCATCTCACCGAGACCCTTGTACCGCTGCACGGGGTCCTTCCAGCGCACGTTCTTCTTGCGCAGCTCCGCGAGCTTCCGCTGCAGCTCGTCGTCGGAGTAGGTGTAGATGTACTTCTCCTGGCCCTTCTTCGGGTTGGAGACCTCGATCCGGTGCAGGGGCGGTACGGCGGAGAACACCCGCCCCTGCGCGATGAGCTCCGGCATGTACTTGAAGAACAGCGTCGCGAGCAGGCAGCGGATGTGGGCGCCGTCGGAGTCGGCGTCGGCCATGAAGATGATCCGGCCGTAGCGGGCGGCGTCGATGTCGAAGGTCCGCCCCGAGCCGGCGCCGACGACCTGGATGATGGAGGCGCACTCGGCGTTCTTGAGCATGTCGCCGACCGAGGCCTTCTGCACGTTCAGGATCTTGCCGCGGATCGGCAGCAACGCCTGGAACTCCGAGTTCCGTGCGAACTTGGCCGTGCCGAGGGCCGAGTCACCCTCGACGATGAACAGCTCGGTGCGCTCGTTGTCGTTGGCGCGGCAGTCGTTGAGCTTGGCCGGCAGCGAGGACGACTCGAGCGCGTTCTTCCGGCGCTGGGTCTCCTTGTGCTGACGCGCCGCGATCCGGGTCTTGGCCGCGCCCGCGACCTTCTCCATCAGCAGCTTGGCCTGAGCCTTCTCGGTGCGCTTCGTGGAGGTCAGGAACTCCTTGAGCTGCGCGGCGACGACCTTGCGCACGACGGTCCGTGCGGCCGGCGTACCGAGGATCTCCTTGGTCTGGCCCTCGAACTGCGGCTCGGCCAGGCGCACGGTCACGACGGCCGTCATGCCCTCGAGGATGTCGTCCTTGACCACGTCGTCGTCATTGACCTTGAGCGCCTTCGACGCCCGCATCGCCTCGTTGAACGTCTTGGTCAGGGCGGCCTCGTAGCCCGCCACGTGGGTGCCGCCCTTCGGCGTCGCGATCACGTTGACGAAGGAGCGCACGGTCGTGTCGTAGCCGGTGCCCCAGCGCACCGCCACGTCGACCGTCAGCTCGCGCTCGACGTCCTGCGGGGTCATGTGGCCCTGGTCGTCGAGCATCGGGACGGTCTCGGTGAAGGTGTCCTTGCCCTGCAGCCGGAGCACCTCCGTGACGGCCTCGTCCTCGGCGAGGAACTCGCAGAACTCCGCGATGCCGCCGTCGTGGTGGAAGCGCTCCTCGGTCCACTCCGCCTTGTCCGCGGCCCGCTGGTCGCGGATGACCAGGGCGAGGCCCGGCACGATGAAGGAGGTCTGCCGGGCACGCCCGACCAGCCCGTCGAGGACGTAGCCGGCGTCCTTGGTGAAGATCTGCCGGTCCGGCCAGAACCGGATCCGGGTGCCCGACTTGGTCTTGGCGACCCGCCCGCCCTTGCGCGACAGGCCCGAGACCGGGGTGAAGGGCGCCGACGGACCGTCGCCGTCGAACACGCCGGGGACGCCCCGCTGGAAGCTCATGCCCTGGGTGGCGGGCGAGCGGTCGACGTCGATGTCCATCCGGCTCGACAGCGCGTTCACCACCGACAGGCCGACGCCGTGCAGACCACCGGTGGCGTTGTACGACCCCCCGCCGAACTTGCCGCCCGCGTGCAGCTTGGTCGCCACGAGCTCGACACCGGACAGGCCGCTCTTGGGCTCCTTGTCGGTCGGGATGCCGCGGCCGTCGTCGTACACCTCGACCGAGCCGTCCGCGTGCAGCGTCACCTCGACGGTCTGTGCGTGGCCGCCGAGGGCCTCGTCGACGCCGTTGTCGATGATCTCCCAGACGCAGTGCATGAGCCCGCGGGTGTCGGTCGAGCCGATGTACATGCCGGGCCGCTTGCGGACCGCCTCGAGGCCCTCCAGGACCAGCAGGTGGGCGGCGTTGTACGCCTGCGTACCGGTGGCAGTGCTCTCGGCGATGATCGGCTCCTAGCAGGGGTCGTGCGGTTCGGATCCTGAATCTACCGGCGACACGCCGGGCGGCGTGACAGGCACACGGGTCACGTCGTTGTCACGATGTGGCGCAACGGCAACGTCGCCGCAGATCGCGTGATTGGATGCACATTCGACCGGGAATCTTTGCCCCAGTGGCTACGTTGTTCCCGGTACCTGGCCGATACGGCAGGTACGAACGAAGAAAGAGAGGCCGACGTGACAACTGCAGTTGCCCCCGCCCCCCTGACCGCCGAGGACCGTTGCGACAGGTGCGGAGCCCAGGCCTACCTTCGTGTTGAGCTCGTGTCGGGTGGTGAGCTGCTCTTCTGCGGTCACCACGCCCGCGAGCACGGTGACAAGCTCAAGACGATCGCCGCCTCCGTCCAGGACGAGACCCACAAGCTGAGCGACAAGCCGGCGCCGGTGGCGGACTGATCCGGATCTGACCTCCGAAGCCCCGGGCCGTTGCGGCCCGGGGCTTCGCACTTCCCATGGGCATCCTCCTCGCGCTGGCCGCTGCCGCGGCGTACGGGCTCTCCGACTTCGTCGGAGGGCTCGCTTCACGTCGTACGTCGGCGTGGCCGGTCGCCTTCGTGGCCAGCCTGACCGCGCTGCTCGGCGCCATCGCGCTCGCGGCGGTCGAGGGCATCGGCCCGTCCGGCCACACCCTGCTCTGGGGTGTGCTCGCCGGCGTCGGCACCGGCTTCGGCACGACGATGCTCTACCGTGGCCTGGCCGCCGGGCGGATGGCCGTGGTCGGTCCGGTCTCCGCCGTGGCGGCCGCCGTGCTGCCCGTCGCGGTCGGCGTGACGACCGGTGAGCGGCCCTCGGCCCTGGTGTGGCTCGGCATCCTGCTCGCCCTGCCCGGCATCGCCCTGGCCGCCTCGGCCGAGGAGGGCGAGCACCCCCACGACCACTCCCACGACGTCGGCGCGGTCCGTGACGGACTGCTCGCGGGCGCCGGCTTCGGGCTGAGCTTCGTCGGCCTCGGCCACGTGCCGTCCACGGCCGGCCTGTGGCCCTTCGCGCTGTCGCAGGGCGTGTCCGTGCTGGTCATCGCCGGTCTGGCGACCCTGCTCCGCGAGCACTGGCGTCCCACCCGGACCGCCGACGCATGGGGCATCGCGGCCGGTGTCCTGTCGTGCTGCGCCCAGCTCGGGTTCCTGCTCGCCGCGCGCTCGACACTGCTGTCGGTGAGCTCGGTGCTGACGTCGCTGTACCCGGCCGTGACCGTGCTGCTGGCGGTCGCCGTCCTGCGCGAGCACATCTCGCCGCGCCAGGCGATCGGCCTCGCGCTCTGCGCCGGGACGGTCGCTCTCGTCGCCGCTGGCTGACGCAGCGCATCCCGGCAAGCCGGTTGCGTAATTTAACCGTCGCGTGGGTCAAATCTTGGTGGATAACAAGCACGGGCTTGGTGTGACCTGCTGCACTTGGCGCAGCCCCGCATCTCGACGGCTCGGTCCCCCGAAGGTGCCCGGCCGACCTGCGTCAGCCTCGGCTGAGCCCCACCGCAGGCCCGAACAAGAACGCCCTCCCGCGTCAGCGGGAGGGCGTTCCTCGTGGTTCGGACGACGCTCAGTCGAGGTAGTCGCGGAGGACCTGCGAGCGCGACGGGTGCCGCAGCTTGCTCATCGTCTTCGACTCGATCTGGCGGATGCGCTCGCGCGTGACGCCGTAGACCTTCCCGATCTCGTCTAAAGTCTTCGGCTGTCCGTCGGTGAGGCCGAACCGCATGCTCACCACGCCGGCCTCACGCTCGGAGAGCGTGTCGAGGACCGCGTGCAGCTGCTCCTGCAGGAGCGTGAAGGAGACGGCGTCGGCGGGGACGATCGCCTCGGAGTCCTCGATCAGGTCGCCGAACTCGGAGTCGCCGTCCTCACCCAGGGGGGTGTGCAGCGAGATCGGCTCGCGACCGTACTTCTGGACCTCGACGACCTTCTCCGGGGTCATGTCGAGCTCCTTGGCGAGCTCCTCGGGGGTGGGCTCGCGGCCGAGGTCCTGCAGCATCTGCCGCTGGACCCGGGCGAGCTTGTTGATGACCTCGACCATGTGCACCGGGATGCGGATGGTGCGGGCCTGGTCGGCCATAGCGCGGGTGATCGCCTGACGGATCCACCAGGTGGCGTACGTCGAGAACTTGTAGCCCTTGGTGTAGTCGAACTTCTCCACGGCGCGGATCAGACCGAGGTTGCCCTCCTGGATCAGGTCCAGGAACAGCATGCCGCGGCCGGTGTAGCGCTTCGCGAGAGACACGACGAGACGCAGGTTGGCCTCGAGCAGGTGGTTCTTGGCGCGGCGGCCGTCCTCGGCGATCCACTCCAGCTCCTCCTGGAGCTTGGGCGTGATCTTGGTGCCCTTGGCGAGCTTCTCCTCGGCGAACAGGCCCGCCTCGATGCGCGTGGCCAGCTCGACCTCGAGCTCGGCGTTGAGCAGCGGGACCTTGCCGATCTGCTTCAGGTAGTCCTTGACAGGGTCCGCGGTCGCGCCGGCGACCATGACCTGCTGGGCCGGCTCGTCGGTCTCGTCAGCGGCCGACACCACGAAGGTGGAGGTGGCGGTGGCCTCCTCCTCGTCCTGCTTGATGGTCGGGTCTGCCTTGACGTCTTCCTCGAACTGGTCGTCGGAGATGTCGGGCAGGACCTTCTTGCCGTCGGGGCCGACCGCGGGAGCGGGGACCTCGACGTCACCGATCTCGACCGCGGCCTTGGTGGCCGGAGCGGCCTTCTTCGCGGGAGCGGCGGCTGCCTTCTTCGCGGCGGGGGCCGCGGCCTTCTTGGCCGCCGGGGCCTTCTTCGCCGTGGACCGGCTCGTCGCGGCGACGGCGCGGTGGTCGACCGGCATGTCGACCGAGATGCCGGCGGCCGCGAGGAGCGACATCAGGGGCTTGAGCTGGGCCGGGGCGACGTCCGCCTCGGTGAACGCCTGCCGCAGCTGCTCGGGCGTCACGGAGCCCGTTGGCTTCGCCTGCTCGATGAGAGCCTGGATCGCGGGATGTTCCATCACGGCGGCGATGAGAAGCTTTGAGGACACGTACACCTCTCCGGTGGGTCTTGCTCAGGTACTGCGCGTTGGGCTGAGGGCGCGCACCGTCCCGCAGGCGTCAAGAGTGCGCGGACACAGTCTGCCACGCCCCCGGTGAAGCCCCGAACCTCAGGGTCCTGTCAGGCTTGAGCGGCCGCCTTGGCACTGGCCTTCATCATCTTCTTGTGGTCGCGGACCTTCTGCAGGCTGGCCGTGTCGACGACGTCGGCGACCGACCGGAAGCCATCGAGGGCGTAGTCCCCCGCGACCTTCTCCCACCCGTCGGGACGTACGCCGAGCTGCTTGGCCAGCAGCGCGACGAAGATCTTGGCCTTCTGCGCGCCGAAGCCCGGCAGCGCCTGGATCCGCTTGCCGAGGTCCTTGCCGTCCTGGGCGTCGGTCCAGATGCGGGAGGTGTCGCCGTCGTACTCCTCCACGACGATGCGGGCGATCTCCTGCAGCCGCGCCGCCATCGAGCCGGGGAAGCGGTGGATCGCCGGGGTCGTCGCGCAGAGCGCCGCGAACTCCTCGGGGTCGGCGGCGGCGATCGCGGCCGGGTCGAAGCTGCCGAAGCGGCTGAGCACCTTCTGCGGGCCGAGGAATGCGTGCTCCATCGGGTACTGCTGGTCGAGCATCATGCCGATCAGCAGCGCGAAGGGGTTGTCGGTCAGCAGCTCGTCCGCGGCAGCGTCGTCGGTGATGTGGATCGCCATGCGCCCACTCTATTGATCCCTACCGACTCCACAGACCGTGCCAGTGGAACGCGATGCCGCCGCCGATCATCAGCGCGGCCCACAGCACGACCGCGGTCACCCCGAGCCACGGCAGACGACCCGGCCGGGGCTCCCACCAGCGGATGCTGGTGACGACGAGGGCACCCCACAGGGCGAGGCCGATGAGCACGACCCACCACGGGGCGAGGACCACCGAGGCGGCGTACAGGAAGAAGGCGGCGGCGAGCAGGCACAGGCCGACGAACGGAGCGGGCGAGATCGTGGGCCCGCCGGCCGCGACCGGCCGGACCTTGCGACGACGGGCCAACGTCAGTCGTTCCAGTTGGGGTCGTTGTCCCAGGCCTCGTTGCGCTCCTCGGCCTTGTCGAGGGCACGGGAGGCCTCGGCCTCGGTGTCGTAGGGCCCGAGCCGGTCGATCGGCGGGCACATGTCGGGGCCGCTCTCGACGGCGTGGTGCTTCACGCAGAACCAGTACGACATGACATCAACCTAGCGTCGCGACCGTGGCCTGCCCACCGTCCCAGGCAGCATCCAGGCGGGCGACGGCGGCAGGCAGCGGCTCGTCGAGGTCGGTGGCGATCGTCAGCGGCTGGCCGGTCGCGGCACCGGTGGTGATGAGCGTCAGCCGGACGGTGGGCTCGCGCACGCCGACGAGCTCCCCGTCGGCGTACGCCTCGAGGACGGACTGGGCCTGCTCCCCCAGCAGCGCCCGGCGGAAGCAGCCGAGCGCGACGGGGTCGCCGAGGCCGTCGTACACCCAGCGGGCGCCGAGCTCGGTGTGCTGCATGGTCGCGACGAGGAAGTCGTCGGCGCCGGGCAGCAGCGCGCCGCGGTAGGTCAGCACGACGTGGCGGGTCGCGCCGTTGCGACGTACGACGAAGGCCTCGACGCCGACCTCACCGTCGGGGTCGTCGAACCGGTAGGTGCCGAGGATCTCCACCGGGCCGCCGAGGTGGGCCTCGAGGACCTCCGGCTTGGTCGGGCTGATGTCCGCCGTCATGTGCAGCTTCGCCATGGCGCCGAGCCTACGGGTGGATCAGCGCACCTCGTCGGCAAGACGCTCGACGCGCAGCACGTCGTAGTCGTGCTCGGGGTCGCCGCTCATGGCGGCGGCGAGGCGCAGGTGGCCGAGGGCCTCGGCGTACCGGCTCTGCCGCTCGAGCGCGCGACCCAGCGCGTGCCGCGCCCAGGTGTCGGACGGGTCGGACTCCACCAGGTCGCGCAGCTCCTCCTCAGCCCTCTGCAGCTGGGCGCGCATCAGATACGCCCACGCGCGCAGCGACCGGAGACCGTGGTTGTCGGGCTCCTTCTCCAGCGCTGGGGCGAGGATCTCGAGGGCCTCGCGCGGGGCGCGGCGGGCCAGCATGTCCCAGGCGATGCCGTACGCCGACGAACGCGGCACGTCCGGGAAGACGATGACGGGGGCCTGGATCTCGCTCATGCGTTCTTCAACTGTCCGGCCGGGTGGGTTGTTCCCTAGGCTGTACGGCGGACGGGCTGACCGGGCGACCGCGTGACCACCGCCGCGAGGCGAGGGTCCCGAGGAAAGTCCGGACTCCGCAGGGCAGGGTGGTCGGCAACACCGACCCGAGGTGACTCGCGGGACAGTGCCACAGAGAACAGACCGCCCGCCGTCCCCGGACGGCAGGCAAGGGTGAAACGGTGAGGTAAGAGCTCACCAGGTGCCTGGGTGACTAGGCACGCTAGGTAAACCCCACCCGGAGCAAGACCGAACAGCGTGCGTTCGAGGGCGGCCCGCCCGAGCACGCGGGTAGGTCGCTGGAGGCCGTCGGCAACGGCGGTCCTAGATGGATGGTCGCCCCTCTCACGAGGACAGAATCCGGCTTACAGGTCAGCCCGTCCGCTACAAGCCGCCGGCCGCAACACGGCGAGCGGATCCTCAATTCGGGCGATGGAACCGGAGGGACCGCCGTCTACGTTCGAGGTCTTCGTACGGATCCGCACGGCACGCCGGCACCAGAGAGGTGAGCACTGTGACGTCACCCCGATGTGTACTGCTCGCGGCCCTCGCCCTCGCCCTGATCACCTCCGGTTGCGGTGCACGCACGACTGTCGACGCCCACAGTCACGCGGTCACCCTCCATGATGCCGCAGCGTCCCCCGACCCGAACGCGGCAGCACCGCACCGGAGGGTCCATCACCGCACTGGCGCGGCGCCGGGGGGACCCGGCGCCGCCGGAATGTCGGTGAGCGGCCAGGTCGCGCCACCGGGCTCCTACGACGACACGAGCGGCACCAGGGTCCGGCGACCTCGCACCCAGGCGATCGTGCTGACACATCTGCCCGGACCGGCGACACCGCGGTGCGTGAGCGTGGGCGATCGCCACGACGTGCGCTCGGGGGCACTCGCCATGGGGGACTTCGCGGTGGCGCGCGCGACCTATGCGGCGACCAAGGGCGCATACGACGCCGCGCCGACCCACCTCTACGTCATCCCGCGTTCTCGCGCGACGCACGGCGTCGTCCTCAGGCTGACCCGGGTCGGAGGTGGCGCTCCTCCGATCCGGGTCGGATCGCGGGACGCGGCCGATGCCGCACAGTGGCGCTTCTTCCCCATCAGCGTGGCCATCACGCGTCCAGGGACCTGGCGGGTCGACGCACGGGCCGGCGCAACGCACGGCTGCTTCCTGGTCACGTTCCGGTCATGAGCGCTCCGCGAGGCCGCTGATGTGCGGTATCGGAGGCATCTGGCACTTCGATGGCGCGGCTCCGGACGAGGGCGCCTTGCGCCGGATGCTCGTCGCCCTCGGGCACCGCGGGCCGGACGGCGACGGCGTCTGGCGCGACGGTCCGCGCGCCCTGGTCCACACCCGGCTGTCGATCATCGACCCCGCTGGCTCCGCGCAGCCGATGCAGGACGGTCGCGCGGCCCTGGTCTTCAACGGCGAGATCCTCAACTACCGCGAGCTACGACACGAGCTCCACTATCCCTTCCGCACGGCGGGCGACACCGAGACCGTGCTGGCGGCACACGGCCGGCACGGAGCCGCCGCGCCGACCTACCTGCACGGCCAGTTCGCCTACGCGCTCTACGAGCGTGACCAGGGTCGGCTGACGCTGGTCCGCGATCGGCTGGGCATCCTCCCGCTCTACTGGTGGCGCGACGGGCGTCGACTGGTCTTCGGCTCCGAGCTGAACGTCGTGCTGGCGGCGCTGGATGGCGTCCCGGAGCTGGACCCCGACGGTCTCGCGCATTACCTCGCCCGCCGCGCGACACCGGCACCCACGACCCTCCTGCGCGGCATCAGGAAGCTCCGCCCGGGCCACCGGCTCGAGGTCGAGGCCGACGGCACCTACCGCGAGATCTCCTACTGGACGCCCGACGCGATGCCCATCGCCTCCACGAGCCCCGCCGAGGCCGTCGACGAGCTCGACCGCCTCATCGACGCCGCCGTACGGCGCGCGCTGATCGCCGACGTACCCGTCGGCGCCTACCTGTCGGGTGGTGTCGACTCGAGCCTGATCGTCAGCCGCGCCAGCGCGCTGGCAGCGGGTCCGTTGCACACCTACTGCGCAAGGTTCTCCGATCCGCGCGTCGACGAGTCATCCGCTGCACGCGCCGTCGCGGCGCGACTGGGAACGACGCACCACGAGGTCGATGTGGATGCCGCCGACTTCGCTCGGCTGTGGGAGCCGCTGTCGCGCCACCGGGGTGCACCGTTGTCCGAGCCGGCCGACATCGCCGTGCACCTGCTCGCGGTCGCAGCGCGGGAGGACGTCAAGGTGGTGCTGTCCGGCGAAGGCAGCGATGAGCTCTTCGCCGGCTATCCCAAGCACCGGTTCGCGTCAGTCTCGGCGTACGCCGGCCTGGTTCCGCCGCAGGTGCGCACCCCCCTCGCCGCCCGGCTCGAAGCGTGTCTTCCCGAGCAGCGCCGGCGTGCACGCATCGCGCTGCGGGCGCTCGGCGAACCGGGACCCGACGAGCGGCGCCTGGGCTGGTTCGGCCCCTTCACGGCGGCGGAGCGCGCCGAGCTGCTGGGCCGCGCTGGATCCGTCGCGACCAACCAGCAGCGACCCGGCGGGCCCCTGCGCGCCATGCTCCTCGATGATCTCCACGGGTGGCTGCCCGACAACCTCCTGGAGCGCGGTGACCGGATGACGATGGCCGCGTCGGTGGAGCTGCGACCGCCGTACCTCGACGACGAGGTGGTCGACTTCGCGCTGCGCCTGCCGCCCCGTCTCCTCCTCCGCGGCGGTACGACGAAGTGGCTGGTCAAGCAGGTGGCGCGGCGCTACCTGCCGGATGCGGTCGTCAACCGCCCCAAGGCCGGGTTCCGGGTGCCGCTCGATGCGTGGTTCCGCGATGGCCTGCACGACCTGGCGCGTGATCTCGTGGATGCTTCCGGATCAGTGACCCGCACGCACCTGGACCGAGCTGCCGTGGATCGCCTCTTCGCAGCCCACCGTTCCGGGCGGAGGGACGAGTCGATCCGGATCTGGACGCTGGCCTCCCTCGAGGTCTGGCACCGCAGCCTGGGGCGAGCGACGTCGCTGCCCGGGCCTACGGCACGCGTTGGGTGAAGAACCTGCTCTGGGCGAGGTTCGCCACGACCTGCGACGCCGTGCTGCCTGGCGCAAGGGAACAGTCGCCCCGCTGCGCGTCGCGGGAGTTCCAGTACACGATCGCCTTCAGCCTCGGGAAGTTCCCGAGCAGCTGTCGCACCGTCCTGAGGTAGCTCACCCGTGCGGCGTCGGAGACGTTGGTGTAGGCGGCCCATTCCGACAGCATCAGGGGCTTGCTCGGATGTGTTCGGGTCGCCCACCGGTAGAAGCCGAGCCACGGTGCGGTCGTGGAGAACCGCTGGTTGAGGGTGCTGTGGTCGAAGTCGACGCACACCTTCGCGTTGTAGCAGCCGTACGGATCGCCGGCGATCCAGTCGACGTACCCGTCGCCCGGGTACAACGCGCTGAACCATGGCGCGTCGTCCGGCTGCTGGGACCCCATCACGTTGTAGACCCAGACCACGTTCGAGACACCTTGCTCGCGGAAGATCCTGTGGACGTGGCGGAACATGGCGGCGAAGTCCTCGGCGCGATACCCCGACCCGGGTGTCTCGACGACCTCGTCCTCGGGCTCGTGGTGGATGCTGATGAACAGCTTCCTCTTGAAGGTGCGCTTGAGGTACCGCGCCTCACGGATCAGGCGACCGTCGTCGGCGCCGGCCGCGACCTGGGCCCAGCTGTACGGACCGTCCGGGACGTAGTCGATGTCGAGGATCCGGTGATGGCCCGACTGGTTGGCCAGGGCTCGCTCCGTCGTGTTCGGGAACAGCTCATCGGAGAAGTGGTACGCCTTGTACACATCGACGCGCGCGCCGAGCTGTCGCTCGAACGCGAGAGTGCCGGCGCGACGGTCGTGGTACGTACCGGGCGAGACGCCCCACCACAGCCCGCACGAGGGCACCAGCTTGGCCGACACGGTGCAGCGCGTCGTGGTGGTCGACGCCGCAGCGGGCGCCCCGGGACTCATGGATCCCTGGACCGTCAGCGGCGCCAGGACCGCAATCGCTGCGATGACGGCCGCGCATGCGAGCCGCGTGAGGCGGCGGGCCCGGGGCTCGCCCGACGGGCGGCTTCGATCGCCCGGTCGTACCGGAATGTGTGGATCCACGTCGCTCGATCCCTCCCTGAGTCGGCGCGCAGACCATACGCGCGCGCTCAGAGGAGATCGAAAGCCCGCTACACCATCTGAGAACTTCGGAGGGGCACTGAGGCAGGGAAACAGGCTCGAGCGTGACGAACATCACTGACCAGGACCCAGTGCGATCGTCCACATGATCGCCTTGTCGCTGGCGGCGTCGGTCGTGGCCGTCAGTCCGCCGTAGGTCCCGGCCGCCGCCGGTCCACCCGAATCCGTCAGCAAGGAGCTGAAGCGGCCCGAAGAGCCCGTGTCGAAGGAACTGTCACGGAAGGTCGCACCCGAGGGTGCCGTCCATGCCGTGACCGCGGACGACTTGTCGGTCCACGACGACACCACCCAGTCCCCGGCCGTCGCAGCGACCACCGGGGTGGTGTGCACGGTGCCGCCGGCGTCACCTGCTCCGGCGCTCACGTCAACGGGCTGAGTCGTCGAGACCCCGTCGTACACGCCCATGCTGACCACGGCCTTGGCGTTGCTGGGCGAGGTGAACGTGACGGTCGAACCCGGATCACCCGCGGCGAGCAGCTTCGTCCACACCGTCGATCGGATCGACACGTTGGTGACCGTCGACACCTGGCTCCAGCCGGTGCCGGGGCCGGTCCAGGTGTTGGCCGTCGACGAGGTCAGGACGAGCACCGCGGTGTCCCCCGGTACGGCGGCGGCCGGGATCGTCACGGACTTCGACGCGGTCGCACCTGGGCCGGAGTGCGACGCGCCGACGAAGGTGATCTGCTTGTTGAGCGATGCGATGGAGACCTGATGCGAGACCGAGCTCGTCCTCCCACCGTTGTCGGTGACGGTCAGCGTGACGGTGTAGGTACCCGTCTGGGTGTACGAGTGCGAGGTCGTCGCACCGGTGCCGGCCGGGGAGCCGTCGCCGAAATCCCACGAGTAGCCGACGACCGACCCGTCCGGATCGCTGGATCCGGAGCCGTCGAACGCGCAGCCACCGGCCGCGCACGTCGACCCGAACGCCGCCGTCGGAGCCTGGTTCGCCGGGGGCGAGGGGACGAAGAACAGCGACTTGTTCGTCCAGTCGATCCCGCCGGTCCCGGGCCCGTTGACCAGCTGCGGTGTGCCGGACACGGATCCACCGGCGAACGAGACGGAGTACAGGCTGCGGTCGGACTTCGAGACGAAGTACAGCGTCGTACCGGACAGGAACATCCCGTCGGCGTTGCTGAAGCTCACGCTCGAGGGCGCGCTGACCTCGGTGTTGTCCACGATCCCGCTGTCCGGGGAGAACCACGCCGAGTGGAGAGCGGGATCACCGGCGATGGTGAAGTACAGGCGCCCCGCGCTGTAGAACATCCCCGTCACGCCCGCGAGCTGACCGTAGAGCTGCGGGGAGGCCCCGTCGAAGGTGGTGCCGTCGTGGGTGTCCACGCCGTCCCACACGGGATCGTGGTACGGGTCGACCTTGGTGGGCGACCCGAACGAGCTTCCGGTCATCGTCGTGCGGTACAGGTAGCCGTCGCCCGAGCCGTAGAAGAGCTGGCCGCCGACCGTGAACCCGCCGCGGGTCTGTCCCCACGGGATGCCGGTGCCCAGCACGGGCTGGGGAGCCGTGGCCGTCGTACCGTCGAACCCGACGGCATTCAGCGTGTCCGTGGGCGGGGGCGGCGGGGGCACGTCGTTGTTGATGATCTCGATCCCGTTGATCAGCGGGTTCTCGACCTGGTGGGTCCAGGTGATGACGATCTGCCCGTTGTTCGGCGCCGTGACGTTGAAGCTCTTCATGGTCCCGGTCTGGTCGCCGACGTCGGCCACGATGTCGTAGTGCGACAGGACGGCGGTGCCGTCGATCGCCACGTTGAACACTCGTTGGCCGACCTGGCTCGTGCCCGTGTAGCGGTTGGCGAAGTACAGCCTGACCTGGGTGTGGGTGCCGGCGGCGACCGGGAACGTCCAGGTCATCGGGGGCAAGTCGGTCGGGCTCCACCGCTCGGTGTTGAAGATGGCCGAGGGTGTCGACGCCGGGACACTCGCGCTCACGTTGGAGATCGGCCCCCAGGCGGCGGCATTGCTCTGGTGGTTGTCGTAGGGGCTCTGCTGGGCGTTGTCGTCCTCGGCCCAGTCGGGCCCACCGTCGAGAGCGGCGAGAGCCGGTCCCCCGGTGTCGACCCGGTACAGCACGTTCGTCTGCCCGTTGGAGCCGCGGTTGCCGAGGTAGACGGTTCCGGGGAGTGTCCCGGTCTTCGTCGAGGCCAGCGAGTACCCGCCGCTGTAGGGGAAGAACGCGATCTTCTGCCGCTTGTACGCGAAGTTGCCGACCCAGTCCTGGTCCCAGGCCATCCAGACGCCGGTCGGGGTCGCCAGCAGCGCGTAGACAGCCGCGCCAAGCGGGTTGTGTCCGGGGTTCCACGCATAGGGACGACCGGTGGCAGGGTCGAGCGCGGCGAGCCCCGGGCGGGGCACGGCTCCGGGCTGGGCGTGGTCGATCCCGAGCGGGTTGTTGTTCCACCGGTTGTGTCCGCCGATGTAGACCGCGTCGTCGGTGACGGTCGTCCCCCACACCGTGTCACCTCCGGTCTGGTCGACCCAGGTCGGATGGATGCTGGTCCCGGTCGCGTAGGTCTCGAAACGTGAGGTCGCATCACACAGGGTTCCGGGATTGCCACCACCGGTCGCGTTGACCACGAAGTAGGAGCTGTCCGGGGAGAAGCTCACGCCTCGCACGTAGCCGTCGAAGGCCCAGCTGTAGCACAACGGCGAGTAGTCGCTCGTCGCCCAATTCGGGTCGACGACCGCTGAGCCGGCCTGGAGGTCGATCATCACCAGCTGATCGCGCACCATCGCGTCAGCGGTCTTGAAGTTGCCGATCACCACCAACCGCGCGCCGTCGGGCGAGGCGTCCAGGCCCCAGGCACCGACGTACCCCTGGGCTCCGCTGCCGGAGTCGTTGTGGTGCCCGGCCAGCTGGACGTTGAGGTACGGATCGACGGCACCGGTGGTGGCATTCAGGGCGGCGACACCGGAATGTGCCTTGCCCCCGACATGACCGAAGAACCCGCCGATGTAGAGCCGTCCCCCCGACACGACCATGTCGCGCACGATGCCGTAGTCGAAGGTGGGCGTGTGGAACGTGGACACGACCTGTCCGGTGTTGGTGTCGAGCATCGCAAGGTTCGTGACCGCCTGCCCGTCGACCTGGGTGAACGATCCCCCGACGTAGACGGTGTGGTCGTTGGGGCCGGGGAGCACCGAGTAGACCTGACCGTTGGTCGAGGCTACGAACGTGGAGCTCAACGCGCCTGTGGATGCATTGAACGCGGCGATGTACGGGTGGGAAGTGCCGCCGACGCTGGTGAAGGTTCCGCCCATCACCATCGTGCTGCCGACCTGCGCGACGGTCCACACGGCGCCGTTGTCGACCTGCGGTGTCGCGGCCGACGGCACTGCGCTGGGCATGCCGCTCGTGGTCGGGGCGGGGCTCGATGCCTGGTGCGCCTGCACCGGTGCAACGGTCATGAGGCCGAGAAGGGGCAGCGCGATGGCAACCAGCGCAGCAGTCCAACGTCGAGCGTGCATCTGTACTCCCTGTTCGTGGGATCCGACGAACACCCGGGATGACAACCCACCCCGGGCAACCGGTCCGACGCTAGAACCGACCGAAGACGCTCCGCGCCACCTATATCGGCGATATTCGGGGGCCAACTGACGCGCAGGTCTCCGTCGACGCACGGCGTCCGCTCTCCCCATTACTGGGGTACTCAGCCGCAGTTCCCGGTGCTTGCATCGAGGGATGACGAGGAGCACGATCCTGCCGCCCGTCCGTCGACTGCGACGGCTGGTCCCGCGGCCTCTCCAGCCCGCTGCACGCGAGCTCTACCTGCGCGTAGGGCCGGCGACGTCACGGTTCCGGATGGCTCCGTCGTTCCTCGTGATCGGAGGGCAGCGCTGCGGCACCACCACGATCTTCAAGTCGCTCTCGGAGCACCCGCAGGTCATGCGACCACCGGTGGAGAAGGGAACCGACTACTACACGCTCAACCACCAGCGCGGATCCGAGTGGTACCGCGGGCACTTCCCGGTCGCACGGGTCGCCGAGCTGATCGCACCCAGGGGCGCGCGGCCGGTGGCCTTCGAGGCGTGCACGTACTACCTGTTCCATCCGCTCGCCATCGAGCGGATCGCCGCCGACTTTCCCGACATGCGCCTGGTGGCGATGCTGCGCGACCCGGTGGAGCGGGCGTGGTCGGCGTACAAGCACGAGCGCGCCCGCGGCTTCGAGACCGAGACGGACTTCGTCCGGGCACTCGACCTGGAGGAGGAGCGGTTGGACGGCGAGGTCGAACGCATGCTGGCTGATCCCGGTTACGCCAGCTTCGCCCACCGCCACCACGCCTACCTGAGCCGCGGGCAGTACGCCGACCAGCTCGAACGCGTCTTCGCCCACTTCCCACGCGAGCAGGTCCACGTCATCGACAGCGAGGCGTTCTTCCACGACTCCGCGCGCGAGTTCGGCACGATGCTCGACTTCCTGGGCCTGCTTCCGTGGCAGCCGGAGCGCTTCGACCAGCACAACGCCCGTCCCAGCGCGCCGATGCCGGAGTCAGCGCGCCTCCGGCTCGAACGGCACTACGCGCCGTACGACGAACGGCTGAGCTCGCTCCTGGGACGGACGCCGACGTGGCGCCGGGCCGACGACGCGGCACGCCGCTCCGACTGAGGCAGGTCCAGGATCCGCAGGCACGAGCTCATCACGACCAACAGCACGGTGCCGAACAGGATGCCACCGAGCACATCGGTCAGCCAGTGCTCGAGGTTGTAGATGCGCGCGTAGGCCTGGATCGAGACCAGGCACGCCACCAGGCTCCACCCGGCGACCCACATCCGGCGGCTGTGCGGCCACAGCCACGAGACGGTCAGGAACACCACCATCCCGTAGATGACCAGCACGCGGCCACAGCCGCCCGAGGGGAAGGTGCCGAGCGTCGTCGGCGGGTGCCCGCGGTGCACGACGGTCTGCAGCAGGATCTGGGTGTACTTCTCGAGGCAGTACCCGAGCGGCAGGGCGAGCAAGGGGAACCACCATGAACGGCGCTGCACCGCCCAGACGACCGCGAAGCCCACGGCGGCGACCGCGGTGACCTCCTGGGTGATCGTCGGGCTGCCGATCTGAGTGAGCCTGAGCCAGATGTGGGACCACCAGCCCAACCGGCGCTCGTCGAACCAACGGAACGCCGGCTCGTCGACGGCGCCCTGTACTGCGTGCGCCAACAACCCCGCCGGCCAGCCGACGAGCATGACCGCGGCTGCACCGAGCAGGTAGACGAGAACGGCTGTCGGTCCTCGCCCGAGGTTGCGCACCGACGCGTCGAGCACCGGCGCGACGCGCTCCTGGACCGTCCTCCACCGTCGGGGGACGCGCCATCGCGGGCACAGCACCACCGCCGCCGTCGCGGCTCCGAGGACCACAAGGATCCACACCAGCCAGACAACCACTACTGCGTTCATCTTCGCCGTCCCATCACCGACGCCTGCGGCGTGCGGTCGTTCCACTCGATCCGATCCAGTTCCGTCTGACGCGACTGGGCACGCCTGGCCCATGCTGCTCCGCGCGCCGGCCCCCGGAATCCCTCAAGATGGGGAGATAGCAGGCGTGGAGCCCCAGCGACCTGCGCCCCAGCCACACCGCGGCGCACCACACGACGGCCCCGACCAGCACGGCCGCAGCGAGCGGGCGAAGGCCGTCGCCTCCCACAGCGCGAAGCGCCCACGGCAGCGCCCCGAAGCTGCCCACGGCGATCGCCGCTGCCACGGCTGTGGCAGGGGCGAACGGATGCACCCGGAGAGCGACCGCCACTTGAACGAGCGCCGCGAGGTTGCGCAGGGTGATGGCGACCGCCCACCCGATCGCAGCGCCCAGGATCCCGTGCCGCGGCACCAGCCACAGGTCCAACCCGAGGTTGCTTCCCAACGCCAGGACCGCATTGGCCAGGTTCCAGCCCGTGTGTCCCGCCATGGAGAGCACCACGTCCGCGAGACCGCAGCCGACGGCGAACAGCATCGACACCGCAAGCCAGGCGAGCACCTGCGAGCCGCTGCCGTAACCATGCCCGAAGATGTCGACCAGCCGGCCGCGGAAGATCAGCAGCAGCAGGTACACCGGCCAGGTGAGCACGATGAGCCATGCCGTGGAGAGCTGGTAGAGCTCGGCCGCGGCACGACGATCCTCACGGACCAATGCCGCGCCCAGCATCGGCTGGAGCGCCTGCGTGAACGCTGTCGTGACGCTCTGCCCCACGACCACGAACCGGGTCGCCGCGGCGTAGACGGCCGCCGCGCCGGCGCCGGCGAGCGCGCCGACCAGAACGATGTCGAAGCGCTGCATCAGCATCTGCACCACGCCGGTCGCCGCACGCGGCCCGGTGAATCGCCAGAACGAGGACGGACTCGGCCCGGGAACCGGGGCGGGGAGTGTCGCGCGCCGACGGGTCCAAGCCCGCGAGGCCAGCGCCGCGGCCACGACGTACGGCGCCGCCCAGGCCAGCACCATGAGGTCCACCCGCCCCGCGGGCAGGACGAGAGCGACGAGGACCACCTGCGCCAATGGACGCCCCACCAACTCCACCGCGGCGTTCGTCCGCATCGAACCGAAGCCCCGGCTGGCGGCGAGCCACACGGTCTCCAGCCCGACCACCGGCACGAACAGGGCGAGCACCCGCAGGCATGTGGTCGCGGACGGCGCGTGCTCCCCCAGCGTGATCCTGGCCGTCCAGGGCGCCGCCGCCACCATCGTCGTCGCGGCCACCAGGCCGATCGCCAGCACCGGCCGACGCGCCACACGCACGATGCCCGGGATGCTGCCGGGCATCGCGAGCTCACGAGCGCGCGCGATGAAGTAGACGACCCCGGTGGCCGTGCCGAGCTGGCCGAGAGTGGTGACGAGCAGGAAGAGCGAGGTCGTCGAGAAGAAGACTCCGGCCTCGGGCCGGGGCAGCGTCCGGGCCACGACGACCGCGACCGCGAAGGCGACCACCCCGGTGACCACGGAGCCGACGAGGTTGGCCACCCCGCCACGCGCCGCACGTGCCAGGGGGAGGTTCGATCCGGACGCGGCGGTGTCGACGGATCGAACCGACTCCGCGCTCACGCCGACGCGCCCTTGAGCACGTCGTCGAGGAGCGGGACCAACGTCGGCACGAGCCAGGTGTCCAGCCTGCTCAGTGGCGTGGCACCGAGCAGGTCCTCACCTTCCTGGACGTACCGCGTGGCCAGGTCGAGCACGTACCACAACGCCGTCACCTGCGCCCGCCTGCGACCCCCCGCAGAGTCGCTCAGCGCACCGATGGCACCACGGATCTGCTCGGGCACGGCCAGTTGTGGCGCCTGGCCCTTGATGGCCACCGCGCTGTTGACGCGCCAGTGGAGCTCGTCGAAGCCGACGGGCACGTCGGTCACCAAGCCCTCCCAGTCCCACACCGCGAGCCGTCCTCCGTCCGCCACCATGTTCCAGGGCACCCAGTCGCCATGGGCGGCTCCGAAGGTCAGGTCCAGCTCGCCGGTCCGGTCGAAGGCCGTCTCCACCGCCTCACGCAACCGCTGCTCCCAGGGCGAACGGGGCACCGGGCCCACCCGCTCCAGGAGGCGGCCCGCGAAGGCACTGTCGGCGATCGGGCGCAGGAACGTGCCCCAGGCCGCTGCCAGGCCCGATGCCGCCGCCGCCCTCAGGTCGGCCGTGACCGGGAGGCGAGCATCGCCGCGGAGCGCCTCCTGGACCGTCAGCCGGCACCCGCGCCAGTCGCCCTCGTGCAGCAAGGCTGGCGTCCGCAGCCCAGCGGGTGCCCTTCGTCCGAACGCGCGTAGAGCGCGTGCTTCATGGTCGACCAGTCGGTCGGTGTGCTCGTTGGTGCTCACCTTCGCGAAGGCGATGGTGGCGCCACGCCTGTCGAGGACCTGCAGCACCGGCTTCTGCACTGCGCGAGGCGGTCCGAGGTAGAGCGCGACGTACACCTCCCGTCCGAGTACCTGGCACAGCTCGGCCCCGATCCCCGGGATGAGCTCGCGCAGCCCACCGGGTACGAGTGCCCCGACACCGCAGCGCAGTGCGAGCGCGCTCGCGGCAAGCTTTCCCCGGCGGACGCCGGCGCCAGCTGTGTTGTAGTTCCTGAGTGCCGCCGCGGCGACCCGGCCTGGGCTTCGGGGAAGGATGAGTCGCGGACGCCCGGGAGGAATCAAGACCACACCCTCACGGCTGGGGCGCCACGTGGGCTGGTGCCCAGGCCACAGGAGATCGAGGACCTCGATGATGTAGCCCTGGTCCGCCGAGCGGGCCTTCACCGCCGGCCCTCGCTCCGAGCCTTCGCCGTCGCATGCCCTGTCTCGCGGTTCTCGAACCGCAGCGCTCGGCGCGAGCGCCTGGTCGCGCGAAAAGTGGACAGCATCCGTCGGAACCGAGCAGTGCGTGGGGTGCGAGCAAGCAGGATGGCTCCGGCGAGTCGGGACCCGTACTCACCATGGAGCACCGCGATCTCGCGCACGTTGCGGTGGGTGCTCACGCCGTCGGCCACGACGAGAACCGTGGCATCGGCCAGGGCACCCAACCTCACGGCTTCCGTGCTCGCTGCCACCGGACCGACGAGGAGCACGTAGTCGGCGCTCGCCCGGAGTCGCTGCACCAGGTCGGCCATCCGCGCGTGGGCCAGCAGGTCGGGCGCCGCTGCGAGGTCCTCGCCCGCGCTCAGCACTCGGATGCCTCGCCACGATTGCAGGCGAAGCTGCTGGCCACGCCCACCCACGAGATGTTCGCTCAGCCCGATCGCATCCGGCGGCACGATCCCCGTCAGTCCGTCGGCCTCGAGGCTCGCGTCGACCAGCACCACGCTGAGGCCGGCGTCGGACAGCGACAGACCGAGGTCGAGAGCCGTCCCGATCACGGAAGGAACCGCTGCATCCCTGGTGACCGCCAGGACGCCGGGACTGGGCGCCACCTGCAGAAGGCCGGCTCGAGCTCGACGGAAGGCCGCACGCGCGGTGTCGTCGGCATCGAGCTCGTCGAGAAAGGCGTCGCCCCGACGCGGGATCGGCGTCCGCGACCACATCCGCAGGCCCCCAACCGTCGCATCTCGGCTCGTCCGCACACGGGCATCGAGCCGCTCACGTCCGAACGCGACCAGCAGCCCGAGCAGGATGCCGGTCACGGTGGCGCCGGCCCCGATGACCCAACGATTGCTCTTGAGGGTCATCTGCGGGGCCGAGGCCGGCATGACCACGGACCCAGGGTTGACGTCCACGGACTCGATCTGCCCGATGCTGTCGCTGATCGCCGCCAGCCGGCTCGTGTAGAGCTGCACCCGCGTCGTCGCGCCCGGTGCCGGGTGTGCCGAGTTCGACTCGCGAATGGCCAGCTGCAGCTGCTGCTGCGCGCTGGTGCTCTGCGCACGCAGGCTGCTCAGCTGCCGCTGCTCAGCGTCCCGCGCCTGCGCGGCGCGGTACTCCAGGAACGCCGTGGCGAAGGCCCGAACACCCAGCTGCGCCTCGTCGGCGGAGCGGGCTGCGAGCTCGATCCGCACGATCTGGGTGTTCGCCGGCACCGTTGCACCCAGCGTTGGCCCCAGGGATGCCACGTTCGCACCGCCGATCCTGGCGGCGAGGGCAGCCACCGCGGGCGACTGCACGAGCCGGGCCTCGGTCTCCATCGCGACGATGAGCTGCTGGCTGCTGGTCGCCGAGCTCGGGGACAGCGCGTTCCCGGAGACCGGCATCAGGAAGACCGTGGTCGCCGAGGTGTACATCGGCGGGTGAACAGAGAGGAAGGCGCCCGCGAGCAGCCACGCACCCACCAGGACGGTCACGATCGTCGGCCAGCGCCGCAGCGGTCTGAACCGCCGCTGGCGCGGCGTCCCTGGGTCGATCGCGCTCCACGTGACCACGGGGCCGTCATCCGCGGCCGGGACCTCCCTGCCACCCGGCAGGCCCACCGGCCTCGCCCGATCGACCCAGCGGCTGTCATCGCCCTCGTCCAGCAGCACGTTCGATGTCATGAGAGAGGCTCCGTTCTCCTGAGGACCGACACCCGACCCCCGCGGCGTCCGACAATCAGCGGGGCGACGAGGAAGGCGAGGGCCACGCCCTCGGCGACGGCTCGAGCCCACGGCGTCGGCGGGTGGTCCACCTGGGGTGGCCCGATCAGCCGACCCGGCTCGACATCTGTGGAGCGTGACGTACGCAGCTCGTCGTCAGCGGCCGACCACTCGAGCAGAAGGCCGTTGCCGAGCGCTGCCAGCTGTCGGGTCGCACTACGACCCACCGGTCCCCAGGTCCGCCCCCGCAGGGCGCGACGGCCCGTGCTGACGACCGCGATCGCGTCGCCGATCCCACCGAGCCGGGTGGTGAGACCGTGCTGCTCCCACCGCTGACCCGCGCGGAGCCACTGCCCCCATACCGAGAGGAGGGCACGCGCGCAGGCGAGAGAGCCTGCAGTCGCCGTCTTCGGGTCGTCGGCGGCGTACGTCAGGAAAAGCACCCGCGTGTTCGGGTCCGCGGTGACGTCGATGTGCTGCGACACGGTGCGCGGCGCGGCATGGACCGCACGGGCGACCGCACCGACGACGGACCGGTGGTGGACCAGTTGGGCCACGGTGTCGAGCGTTGCGGGGGACCCCACGCTCTCCGCGGCAGCGGGCGCGACCTGCACCGGGGTGGTGACGCTCACCGGCCGCGGAAACATCTCGAACGCCACGAGTCCGAGAACGCCTCCGCACGCGGTGAGGGCGGCGACCATGCATGGTCGTCGCCCGACCACCTGCACCATCAGCGGTACGCCCTGCCACCTCTCGTCGGCGGCCCGCCAGAGGACTCCCGCGGCAGCGAAGATGGCGAGGACGGCCAGGTTGTCAGCGCTGTAGACCGACAGGGTGGCGGCGTGCATGCCGAGCACGCACAGAGCCATCGTGACCATGCCACCCCGGCGGCGTGCAGCCCGCACCGCGAGCAGCAAGAGGAACACGAGATAGAACGCCGCGCCCCCATAGCCCTGCGCGAAGGTCGTCAGGAAGATCTGCCCCTGGGTGCCGAAGGAGGGCGCGCCGCAGCGCGGGCATTCCGGTGTGGACCCGCCGGCGATCGAGGTCAGGCTGCCCTGGACGTCCCGCGTCGTGCCGAAGCCCACGAGCGGTGACGAGAGCGTGCTGGCGAACTCACGTGAGGCCAGCTCGCTGCGACTGTCGTTGCTGTTGGGCGAGCTGAACCGATCGGCGATGGTCGTCCGCAACGGGCTGAGCAGCACGACGACGACCACCAGTCCCAGCCCGAGCGCCAGCCCGAGAACGACTCGTGTGTTCCCGACCGACAGAGCACGGGCAGCCAACACGACCACCGCGACTCCGAGGGCGAGCCACAGCCCGCGATTCAGCGACTCGACGACCGGAACAACGGCGATGGCGAGGACGACCGGGACCGCGCGCCTCTTCCAGCGCTCGGCGGCCTGTCCCCAGCCCACGACGAAGAACGGCAGGAAGCACGCGAAGTTCAGGCCCCAGACGTTCGCGAACGGGAACGGTGCGCTGGGACGCGTGACACCTGCGAATTCCATCGATTCCGCAAGGTTCGGATGCACCAACGACATGACGAAGGCGTTGCTCGACAAGCTCGAGGGGAGGACGAGCTGGAGGGCCGAGGGGAACTGCGCGTGAGGCAGCGACCAGCCGAGCAGACCACCCGCCACGATCCAGACGAACATCCATCCGAAGGCACCGAACAGCCGGACACGGGCGGTCCGGTCGGCCACGTTGCCGAGGTAGAGCAGGAGGATCGTCGCAGCGACGTACCAGAAGAGCCGTAGCGCCCAGGTGATGTACCGGTTGGTGTTCCAGCCTCCGACCGCCAGGGGAGCGTCCACCTGCACCACGAGCACACCGACGAGGACCCAGACGAGGAACAGAATCCACAGGCCACCGAAGCGTGGAAACCGCAGGCGAGGCAGCCGCATCAGCTCGGCGGCCAGCAGGGCGACCGCCAGCACCGTCATCGGCAGGGTCACGCCGAGCAGCCACCAGAGCGGGTACCCCAAGAAGAGCAGCCACAGACCCTGTCCCGGGCGGCATCGATCGGCGAGCAGCCGTGGAGGCGTCATGGTCGCCCCCAGCCGGATCGCGTGGTTGGATGACGATCGTCATGCCGCACGCGGCGGTTCCGCGCGAGCACACGGGAGACCTCATGGCCGAGCCGATCACCCAGGTCGCCAGCCAGCGTCTGGTGTTCGTCGGCGGCCTTCACCGCAGCGGGACCACTCCCCTGGCCCGAGCGCTCGCCGAGCACCCCAGCATCGGCGGGCTTCAGGGGACGGGAGTCGCCGAGGACGAGGGTCAGCACCTGCAGGACGTCTATCCGCGCATCCGGGCGTACGGCGGGATGGGGCGGTTCGCCCGCGCGGCGGGCGCGCACCTGACGGAGCGCTCGACCCTGGTGAGCCCGGGCAACGCGCAACGGCTGATCGACTCCTGGACGCCGTACTGGGACCTCGACCGCCCGCTGCTGCTCGAGAAGTCGCCCGCCAACATGATCATGGGCCGCTTCCTGCAGGCCCTGTTCCCCGGCTCCGCTCTCGTGGTGGTGCTGCGTCACCCGGTCGTCACCGCGCTCGCCCTGCAGAAGTGGAACCCCGTGGTCGTGGCCCGCAACGGCCGCAGACGTACGACGCTGCTGGGCCGGGTGGAGCACTGGGTGCGCGCCCACGACCTCCTGCGCGAGGACCTTCCCCACCTGTCGCGGATCGAGGTCGTCCGCTACGAGGACCTCGTTGCCCGTCCGGTCGACGAGCTCGCGCGTCTGCAGCGGCTGCTGCGCCTCGACGACCCGATCCCGCACAGCTCGCTGCGGAGCGACCGCAGCGACGGCTACGTCGATCAGTGGCAGCGCATGGCCACGGCAGGTCCGCTCCAGCGCCAGATCCGCCGCAGCATCATCGACCGGTTCGCGGACGACATGCTGCGTTGGGGGTACGACGCCGAGACCCTCGCCGTTCTCCCCCGCTCCGAGGGCTGACCGACTCATCGGAAGGTGCCGGTCACGACGGCGGGATTTCCGGTGACGATCACGCCGGCAGGTACCGCTCCCCGGACGACCGCGCCGGCACCCACGAGGCTGTCGTCCCCGATCTGGGTGCCTTTCAGTACCAGCGCATGCGCCCCGACCCACACGTTGCGGCCCACCCGGACCGGGCGACGGCTCGCGGGCAGCGCGGGAGCGTGCCGAAGCTGCGGCGCCGCGTTGTGGAAATCGCTGTCCGTGATGCCGCAGTCGGAGACGAGGCACATCGCGCCGAGCTCGACCAGCTCACCCGCGACGATCCAGCAGCCGTTGAGGAGCGAGTCCGGCCCGACCTCGACCCGCCCTCCGCCGTTGACGATCACCCTTCCGCGGATCCGAGTCCGATCGCCGAGCACGAGCTCGGTGCCCTGTCGCAGCCGCAGGCGCCCCACGAAGCGCACGTCTCGCCCGATCCGGAGCCGCCGGTAGCGCAGCCGGTACCAGCGGCGCCGTACCGCGAACACGACTTCGGTACTGATCCGGGCGACGCCCGTGAGCTCTCGCATCGACCTAGACCCCGTGCCCGCGGCGCTTCAGGGCATGGACCACTTGACGCCAGGACACCACTCCCGAGGCGACGGCGAGCGCCAGGTAGGCGCGCGGCTCGACGGGGCGACACCTCACCGCCCGAGCTGCCCATCGCAGTGCCTCCGCGCGGCGGCCGAGCGCGGCGCACCCGAAGGCCAGCTTGCCGTACGACAGCGCGGCCGCGCGCCTATCGCGCCCCATCTCCGGATGGTGCTGCAGCAGCCACAGCTGGGCGTCGTTGCGCACCTGCCACTGCTCGACGAAGTACGACGAGCTGCTCCAGCTCACCTCGACGAGTGGTCGGTCGACGTGGACGATGTCGCGTCCGCGCGACGCCCGCAGCAGCAGGTCCCAATCCTCGGCCATGCTGTGCGGCAACCGCTCGTCCACCAGTCCGATCCGGCCGAGCAGCGCCGCGCGGTCGACCAGGAAGGACGACGAGTGCAACATCGCCATGCGCGAACGCAGGAGCATGGTGTGGTTGACGGCAGACAGGCCGGCCAGACGGATGCTCCGGCGGCCCTGATAGGTGACGGTCATCGCCGTCGTGGCGAAATCTCCACCGGCCCGGGTCAGGGCCTCGACCTGTGCGGACAGCTTCTCCGGGCGCCAGGAGTCGTCGTCGTCGCAGAACGCCACCAGGTCGCCGCGGGCGGCGAGGATGCCGGTGTTGCGGCTACCAGCCAAGCCGGGACGGCGTTGGTTGGTCAGCGTGCGCACCGTGCGCTGGGGCCGCCCCGCAGGGAGGGCGAAGCGCGGGAGGCCGCCGTCGAAGACGACGATGACCTCCAGGTCCTCGGCGAAGTCCTGGGCGAGAACCGAGTCGACCGCGCGAAGCAGCAGCGCGGGCCTGTCCTTCGTCGGGATGACGACCGAGACTCGAGGGGGCGCGTCTCGCTCCACCCCGAAGCTCGTCGCGGCTGGGAAGGGTGCTGTCCGGACAGGCATCGGCCCTACCCCGCCGCGACCGAGAGGGCGCCGACTCCCAGCTGTCCCCTGCCCACCGCGTCGTAGCGGAAGCCGTGCCGGAGCACGTCCTCCGGGTCGAGGATGTTGCGCAGGTCGACGATATTCGGCTCGGCCATCACCTGGGCGACTGCTGCCAGGTCCACCTCGGCGAACTCCGGCCACTCCGTCGCGATCACGAGCACTCGCGCGCCGCGGCACGCGTCCAGGCAGGACTCGGTGATGCCGATGCCACGCACGGGCCGCTGGACCGTCGGGTCGTAGGCACGCACGAGCAGGCCCATCGACGCGAGTCGCTCCGCGATCACCATCGCCGGGGAGTCGCGCAGGTCGTCGGTCCCGGCCTTGAACGTCAGGCCCCAGATCGCCACACTCGTGCGGGGCTCGCGGGGCCCGAGCATTCCGAGCACCTTCGCCACCATCCACTCCCGGTGCGCCACGTTGTAGTTCATCGCCGCACGCAGCAAGGTGAAGTCGAAGCCGCACGACAATGACGTGCGCATCAGGGCGGAGGTGTCCTTGGGGAAGCACGAGCCACCCCAACCCGGCCCGGGCCGCAGGAAATGTCGACCGATGCGGTGGTCGGTGCCGACGCCCTCCATCACGGCGTCGATGTCGGCACCCACCACCTCACAGACCTCCGCCATCGAATTGACGAAGCTGAGCCGGACGGCGAGGTAGGCGTTGGCGGCGTATTTGATCGTCTCCGCGCTCGCGGTGTCAGTGACGACGACCTCGGTGTCGATGCCGTCGTACAGCCCCATCACTCGCCGAGCCGCGACGATGTCGTCGCTGCCGATGACGATGCGATCCGGGTGCAGGAAGTCACGCACGGCGCTGCCCTCGGCGAGGAACTCGGGGTTGGCGACGACCGCGATATCCTCACGACCGAGCAGGCGGCGCACGCGTCGCGCCGTGCCGACCGGAACGGTGGACTTCTCCACGAGCACCGCACCCGGTCGGAGGTGAGGGGCGATCTCGCTGACAGCGTCCATCAGGGCAGCGAGATCGGCACTGCCGTCGTTTCCCTGTGGCGTGGGCAGGCACAGCACCACGACGTCGGCGTCGCTGACCGCATCCGTGTTGCTGGTGCCGAAACGCAGGCGACCGGCCGCCGTCATCGACCCGACGATCTCGGCCAGACCCGGTTCCACGATCGCCGCGGTCCCGTCGCGGAGCTGCTCGACCCGCGACGCGTCACAGTCGGTGCACACGACCTGATGCCCCAGGACGGCGAAGCATGCGCCCGCCGTCAGGCCCACGTAGCCGGTGCCGATGACACACACCCGCATGATCGGGCCGGCGACCCTCGGCTCCACGTGATCCATGAGCGCTCCGCCTTCCACGACTGTTCCACCGGGGACCGACCCGGCTGTCGGCCCCGCTCGCGCCCAGCCCCGGATGCCCCGACGCCCGTCAGCCGGCGTTCGAATGTAGGCAGCACGCTGAGCGGAGCGACTCGCCAATATTGAGGAACCGTCTGCGTCCGAACGGCCACGTCGCTCTCTCTTCACCAATATCAGCGAGGTAGCGGTCCCCGGACCCGACCTAGGGTCGTCGCAGCAGACGGCGGCGAAGGAGGAATCGCCATGCAGAGAGCTGCTCCGGTCACGAGCGCGAGACGGGCAGAAGAGCCGTGGATCCGTCCAGGAACCACGCTGCTCGTCGCATCGACGGGCGGCCACCTCGACCAGCTGCACCGGCTCCGACAACGGTTCCAGCCGGTCCTCGAACGCGTCGAGTGGGTCACCTTCGACACTCCTCAAGCCCGCCACCTGCTGGCGGAGGAGGTCGTGCACTACGTGCCGTTCATCCGTCCGAAGGACGTCACCGGAACGCTGCGCAGCGGACGTGCCGCAGCACAGCTGTTGGGTCAGCACCGGTACAGCCGGGTCATCTCGACAGGCGCCGCCGTCGCGGTGCCGTTCCTGGGCGAGGCGCGCGCGCTCGGTATGGCCGCGCACTACATCGAGAGTGCCGCACGCAGCGAGGGGAGCAGCATGTCGGGTGCCATGGTCTCCCACATCCCCGGCGTGCGGCTCTACGGTCAGTACCCTGCGTGGACCAGTGGCCGTTGGCAGTTCCGCGGGTCGGTCTTCGACGGCTATGCGCACGGACCCGACCGGCGCAGCCCCTCCATCGACAAGGTCGTCGTGACGGTCGGCACCCAGCGCGACTTCGGCTTCCGCCGAGCGCTGGAGCGGCTCGTGCGGCTGCTTCCCCAGGTGTGCACGACGTCCGCGACCGTGCTGTGGCAGACGGGGTCGACCGACATCACCGGTCTCGGCGTTCAGGGAGTGGAGAGCGTTCCCACCCGGGACCTGGCGCAGGCCGTGGCGGAGGCAGACCTGGTCGTGAGCCACTCCGGGGTCGGTACGGCGCTGGTCGCGCTCGACCACGGCAAGTGCCCGACCCTGCTCCCACGACGACGTGACCGACACGAGCACACCGATGACCACCAGTGCCTCATCGCCGAGGAGCTGCTGCGGCGCGGACTTGCTGTCCGGGCCGACCCCGACGACCTGACCGCCGAGCACCTCGTCAGCGCCGCACGGATGACCGCGGTCCACGCCGCGGATCCTCCTCGCTTCCTCCTCCAGCCTGATTGACCCGCCGGTCACCGTCGACGAGGAAGTGGAGTGAGCGATGACCCATGACATCGATGTCCTGGACGAGGTCCTCGATGACGATCGGCCGGCCCGTCGGCGCAGGCTGCAGTGGCGGACCGTGCTGGGGTGCCTGGGCGCCGTCGCGCTTCTCGGATTCGGTCTCCTGCTCGCCGGGACCTCGTACGTCGAGCACCACCTGGCGAGCCGGATCGGAACCATCCCGGATGCGTTCGCCGGCCTGGACCACCGTCCCGTGAAACCCGGTGTCGCGGCCGGGGCCACGAACATCCTGCTCGTGGGCAGCGATCGGCGATCCACCGTGCCGACGACCGGGCGTCGGGCGGCCGCTCCCGAGTGGCTGCCCGGAGCGCAGCGCAGCGACACGCTCATGCTCGTGCACGTCGCCCAGGACCGACGGAACGTCACCGTTGTCTCGATCCCACGAGATTCCTGGGTCCAGATTCCCGGCCATGGCGCGGCGAAGGTCAATGCGGCTTTCTCGCTAGGAGGGCCCTCGCTCCTCGTGTCCACGGTCGAGCGGCTGACCGGCGTGCGCATCGACCACCTGGCAGTCGTGGACTGGGACGGCTTCCAGCGCCTGACCGACGTCCTCGGTGGGGTCGACGTCGTGGTCCCGCGGACCGTCTACGACCCGGCCCGCCAGTACACGTGGACTGCGGGCGCACATCACCTCGACGGTGCGCAGGCCTTGCTCTACGTCCGTCAGCGCGAAGGCCTTCCCGGCGGGGACCTGAACCGCGTGCAGCGGCAGCAGAACCTGCTGCGCATCCTGCTCGGCAAGGCCTTCACCACCAGTCCGTGGACCGACCCGATCCAGCACTACCGCATGCTCGCCGCCGTCACGGCCAACCTGAGCACCGACGCGGGGTGGACCACCCACGAGATCGAACACCTCGCTCGACAGCTCAGCAACGTGCCGACGGACTCCTTCTACTTCACCACTGCGCCCGTGTCGGGCACGGGGCGTGTGGGCGCCCAGGACGTGGTCTTCCTCGACCGGGTCGCGGGGCGCTCCCTCTGGGACGCGCTCAACCAGGACCGCGCGCCGAGCTGGTTCGCGCGGCACCCGGACCGCCAGCTCCCCGCGACGGTCGACTGAGCCGCACGCTCGGGCCGAGCGATATCAGTACGCCCCGCCGTGCGCAAGCACCGCGTGCACCGTGCGAAAGACGATCGCAACGTCGAGGCCCAACGACCAGTTGTCGACGTAGTACAGGTCCAGCTGCATCGCCCTGGTCCACGAGAGGTCTGAACGGCCCGAGACCTGCCAGAGACCGGTCAGTCCTGGCTTGACCACCATGCGCCGGCGCATGTCGAAGCTGTAGCGCGCCACCTCGTCCGGCAGAGCGGGGCGCGGACCGACGAGCGCCATGTCGCCGCGGACCACGTTCCACAGCTGCGGAAGCTCGTCGAGCGAGTAGCGGCGCAGCACCCGTCCGACGCGGGTCACTCGCGGATCAGCACGCAGCTTGAACAGGACACCGTCGGCGTCGTTGGAGGCCGACAGCTCGACGACACGACGGTCCGCGTCCACGACCATGGTGCGCAGCTTGAGCATGGTGAAAGGACGCCCGCCGCGACCGATCCGGCGCTGACAGTAGAGCGCCGGTCCTGGTGAGTCGCCCCGGATGATGACGAGCAGGAGGAGCAGGAGGGGAGCCAGGACGAGCAGGGCCACCGCGGCAACGGAGCGTTCGACGACGTTCTTGACGGTGCGACGCATGCCCCGCAGCTCGGCGCGGCGTACGTGCAGGACCGAGACCGAGCCGGTGACGCCCAAGAGGGCACGCTGGGGCACCAGCTCGGGCAGTCCCGGCGCGACGAGCATCTCGGTGTTGCTGCTCTCGAGACTCCAGGCGATGCGGCGGATCTCCGCGGGCGACACCTGGGAACAGGGCACCACGAGCACCGCGTCCGCGGCGTACGCCGCAACCGTCCGCGTCACCGCAACATGGCCCACCTCGAACACCGTGGGTACGTCGCGGTCGACCGGGCGCCGCCCGACGACGCACGCCGCGACCACGACGAACTCCGGGTTGGCATCACCGGCCAGCTCGTCCATCCACCGTTCGATCGCGGGTCGTGCGCCTACCGCGACGACCCTGCGCACCGCATGTGCTCCCGTGGCGACACGTCCGGATCCCCACGCCGCGGCGCGGCACGCCACCAGCCAGGCGAGGGTCAGTCCGACCGTCGTGACCATGCGGCCGCGATGTCCGGGCCACAGCGCGGCACCGACGATCTCGCTGACCACGACCATGCCGAGAGCGACCTGGCAGACGACGCCCAGCTCGACGGTGCCGCGGGCGAACAGCTTCCTGACCTGGCTCCCGGTGAGCGCCAGGAGGAACCACCAGGCCGCGGCCATGACCGCAGCGGCCACGGGAGGAAGCAGGCAGCCGGCGATGACCAACACGCCTGCGGTGTCGGCCACGGGGAGCAGGCGGACCGAGAGACGACGTGGAACCGCGGACGAGCGTACGCCGGGCAGGCGGCGGTGCGCGATCGCCGCAGGCCCCTTCCTCGGCTCCACATGGGCAGACGTCGACATACAGCTGTCCCCTCGGTCGTCGCGCGGTAGTGCTGGCGCGGGCACCGGGTGCGCAGTGGTGAGCCCCACCACCTTCGGCGAGGTGAGCTGCAGTCACATCCTCAACGTTGATGATTAGTCACGAACGCGTCGTCGAACGCCGTCGCGGCAGGGGCGGCCTGCTCGGCGACCGGAGGCTTCCACCGGGCCTGGTGGGCCATCCCGACCGCCGTGAGCTGGGACCCCACCTGCAGCTTGGCCAGCACCGCCTTGACCTGCGTGCGCACCGTGGACTCCGAGACGAACCGCTGGCGAGCGATCTCCCCGACCTGCATCCCGCTCATGAGCATGCCAAGGACCTCCGCCTCGCGGTGGGTGAGCAGGTCGAGACGCGCCCGCATGTCCTTCTCAGCAGCCATCTGGTCGTGCCAGTGCGCCAGCAGGTCGATGCGCTCCCCGGGCGCCATGGTCGGGAGTCCGTTGTCGATACGACTGACCGTCGCGACGATGTCGCTGACAGGAGCACACTTCGAGATCACCTTGCGCGCGCCGTGCTCCAAGCACTCACCCCAGCGCGCCCGCTCGACCGCGCTGGTCACGACCACGACAGTGACGCCCCGCGCGGCCAGCGGCCGGATGAGGTCCAGGCCGCTGCAGAACGGGGTCAGGTCGAGGTCCACCATGACCACCGTCGGGCGAAGCCGCATGACCTCCGTCATGAGCTGCGCCATCGAGTGGTGGCAACGCTCGACAGGAACTCTGTGCGCGGTGTACCCCTCGAGGCGCAACACCGCTGCTAACGATTCGGCGAACAGCACGTGATCGTCGACGAGCGCGATCCTGGTTCTCTCGGCAACAGACTTCATCTGTGATCCCCCTGGTTTGTTGCTGGCAAAGTCAGTTCGAACGTCGTGTTCCCCGGGTGTCCTGCGGCGAGCTCCAACGAGCCACCCTGGGCCTTCGCGAGCCGGCGTGCGAAGTGCAGGCCGATGCCGTGGCCGGGTGATGCGTGGTCGCGTACGCCCCGGCGGAACAGGTGCCGATGGACCGAGGTCGGCACCCCCGGCCCGTCGTCGGTCACGCTCATGCGCACCACGGACCCCTCCTGTGCTGCGCGGAGATGCACGCTGCTCCCGGGCGCGTGCACCGACGCGTTGACGAGCAACGTGTTCACGGCGGTGCCGATCAGGTCAGGACTACCTTCGACTCGACAACCCGACGGCTCCCAGTCGACCTGCTGGCCCGCGAGACGGCGCGCCATCACGATCGAGCGGAGCACGGCGTCCAGGTCGACGTCCGGCACCGAAGCGACCGGCTTGCCGTTGAGAAGCCGCTCGATCCGGTCGAGCTCGCCGGCCAACATCCAGCTGACGTCGTCACGACGCGCACGGGGCAGGTCCTCCTTGTGCTGGGTGAGGAGCCGCACCGCGGAAGCGATGCCGGCGAAGCTCGCTCTCACCTCGTGGATCTGCTCGGAGGCAGTCGCGCCTCCCAACGTGACGCCGGCCAGCTCCCGTACCGCTTCGACCCGAACCCGGTCCTGGAAGAACAACGAGAGCGCGATCCGTAGGAGCACCGACGCGGCCGCTACACCGGCAACCAGACTCACCACACCCCAGGTCGACGCCTGACTCGGGTCGGCCGGCGCCGCGATCCGGCTGGTCGCACCGAAGACACAGATCGCCAACAGCTGGACGCGCATGGGCCTGCTGAGACCTCGGACACGGGTCACCGCGATGACGGCGAGAAGACCCCACACACTCAGGACGATCCGCGCCAGCGCGTCAGCCATCCACCCAGAACCGTCGAATCCGAGTGCGGCCAGTGTGGTTTGGACGCACGCGCCGATGGTGCCCACCACGATCCCGAGCCAGATCGGACCGCTCTGGGGAAGGCTGTCGGGCCGGACGATCGCGCGGCGGGCCAGGAACAGCCACAGCGCGACCATCACCACGTCGAACTCCTCGAAAGCTGACATCGGCGAGCCAGCTCGATGCCCGGCGTAGAGGCGCAGCGTGCAGCTGGTCACGTAGATCGCCCCGCACATCGACCCAGCCGCGAACCAACCCCCAGCATTCGTGTGGGCGAGCCGCCAGCGCCACGCGAGAGCGATGGTCGAGCACCAGATCAGCCCAAGGTAGGCCGACCACCCCACGACCAACGCCAAGGACAACCGATGGGTCGAGAAACGAGCACCTGCGGTCGCCACGACCAGGCACAGCAGGCTCACGCCAGCGACGCCGACGAGCATCCAGGCCAGAGCGCGCCCCAGCGAAGCAGGCAACGCCCGCTTTCCCTCACGCCCCAGCTCAGCAGGTCCGGAACCACGCGAACCCCCCGGCCGCGCCCCAGCCGCCCGGCTCATCCACGAAAGATACGTCGCGAAGGGCCACTCCGTGGCAGATCACAGGACCAATACCCCAAATGGGGTAGAAGCTTGGAAAAAAGTACGCCTCGGCGTGTCTGGTCAACGAAAGATCTGTCTAGTCCGCACGCCCTCGCTGTGGTGGCCCGGACGGGCGTCCGACGCACCACGCTCACCGCTCGACAGCGGCCCGCCGTGGGTCGCGCAGTCACCGTTTTGGGCGATGCCGCACAGGAGGAGCCCGATGAGACTGAGCCCAGGGCAGGAGGTGGGGTGAGGATGTGGGAGCGGGTCGGAACATGCTGTTCTCGATCGATGATTCCGGGGCAGGAGTTGGCCGACGCGTGCTGGTCGCCTCCAGCCAGCGGCTTGTCCGCGACACCCTGAGTGCGGCTCTTCGCAGCGCAGGGTTCATCACCACGACCACTGCAGTACCCACCGGCACGGCCCAGGTTCACGCTACCCGCCGGCGGATCGCCCAGATCGCCCCGGAGGTCGGCCTGCTGGCCGCGGACGTGTACAGCGCCGCCGACCTGCGTGAGGCCGCAGCGGTCGTCACCCTGCTCGAGCTCGATTGGCTCCTCCTGACGTCCACCCGGCGCAGCGCGGCCTGGGGCGCCCTGATCGAGGCGGGCGTCCACGACGTCCTGGGTGCCGCGACCGACCTCGAAGGGCTCAGCCGTGCGCTGCGCCAGCTCGCCTCCGGTCGACCACCCGTCCCCGCCCACGACCACGAGGAGGCGCTGCGCCCGTGGCAGGACGGGCCCGAGGACCGGCGGATGCTGGCTCGGCGGATCGAAGGACTCTCCCCGCGCGAGATGGAGATCCTCGTCGACCTCCATCGCGGGGACTCTCCCAAGACCATCGCCACCCGAGCGGGCGTCTCGGAGGGCACGGTACGCACACAGGTCAGGTCGTTGATGCACAAGCTAGCGGTGAGGTCCCAGATCCAAGCCGTCGCCTCCTACCGCGACCTCAACCAGTGGATCGCGGGCTGAGCCCTACGATCCCGCGTGGCACCTGCCCTCGCCGCCGTAGGGTGGCCGCCATGACGCCCACGCCCACGCCGGCCCCGTCGATGAGCGTCGACGCCTCCTACCGGCTGTTCTCGAACAACACCCTGGTCCGCAGCCACCGCGACGGTGTACCTCCCTACGCGCTGCGGCGCCGGATGCAGTCGATCTTCCTGCGCATGTGCGCCGAGCTCGAGCCCACCGTCGCGTTCGAGGCCGGCGCCCACGAGGGCACCTTCAGCCGCACGATCAAGGAGCAGACCCCGGGTGCGCGCGTCGTCGCCTTCGAGGCGAACCCCCACGTGCACGCCAAGTACGCCGACGAGCTCGCCGCCGCCGGCGTCGACTACGTGCACACCGCCGTCGCCGACAGCGCCGGCCCGATCGACTTGACCATCCCGCTGCGCGTCCAGGACCAGGACCGCCCGCTCGACGGCACCAGCGCCAGCCTCGGCACGCACCGCACCCTGGAGCGCTCCGAGCACGTCACCGTCCCCGCTGCCCGGCTCGACGACCTCGTGCAGGTCGGGCCGGACGACCGGGTGGTCGCGTGGATCGACGTCGAGGGCGCCAACGGCCCGGTCCTCGAGTCCGGCCGCGACGTCCTCGCCCGCACCTCGCTGGTCTACATCGAGGTCGAGAGCGAAGTTGTGTGGGACGGCCAGTGGATCGACGTCGACGTCGCGCGCTTCTTCGCCGAGATCGGCCTGGTCCCGGTCCTGCGCGACATCCAGTCACCGGACCGGGCGTTCCAGCACAACGTCGTGTACGCCGCCCCCGAGATCGCCTCCGACCGGGCGACGGCCCGCAAGGTGCACCAGCTGTTCCGCCCCGCCGACGGCTGACGGGTCATCCTGGTGAGAGTGCCCGACGACCGAGCCCGGGCATCGGAAGGGTTGCTCACGGATCAGCCGGTCCCGACCGGTCGAACGCGTGATGCATAGCCCGATCGGGCCACCGCACCGAGCCGCTCAGTCACTCTTCTGGGGCATTGACGAACCGGGCTGGCGGCGTCGTCCGATTTCGGCACACTAGGGACATGGCCCCACGCAAGCCTCGGCCCCTGCGTAGTGGCCCGCGCCCGCGCTCGGCATGGTCCGAGCTGCGGTCGGCCCGCCCGGCCGCCGCTCGCCAGCTGCGGGTCATCTTCGTCATCTCCGGGCTGCTGGCACTGGCCGGGGCGGCAGCGCCCGATGCCAGGTCCAAGCCGGTCTTCGTCGGCATCGGGGTGTGCGACCTGCTGATCGCCGCTCTGGCAGGGGTGACCCTGCGGACCCGCGGAGCGGGACTCTGGGTCCTCCTGCTGGGGGCGGGCAGCGGTCTGCCCATCATCGCCGTCGCCGGCCGGTACGGCGCCCTGCCCTCCAGCGCCGTCTTCGTGGTGCTGCTGTTCGTCTGGATCGGCGCCAACTTCCCGCCCGGCACGTCCTGGTGGCTCCTGCCCGCGGCAGCCGCCGCGTACCTGTACGCCGTCGGCCCCGAGCACCTGGGGCTGCAGGACCTGCTTCCGCCGCTGCTGGTCATGCTCGCGGGCTGCGTGGTCGTCGCCGAGACGATCGCGCGCGCCATGGCACGGCTGCGCATCGCGGAAGCACAGACGCGGGCGCGGGCCACCGAGCTGCAGACCCTGGTCGAGGCTGCCGTCGCGTTGAACAGCCTCGACGTCGACGTCGTCCTGCAGACCGCGGTCACCACCCTGATCCGCCTCGGTCACGACGCGGCCGCGATCGCCCTCATCGACAGCACGACGGGCGCCCTGCGCCTCACCCACACCGACGGCCTGATCCCCCGCGGCGCCGCCGCTGCTGTCGCCTCGGGCGATCGAGGCGTCACGGGTCGAGCGCTGCGCGAGGACGCGACCGTGGTCGAGACCGACTACACGACGGCGCCGGACGCGATCCCGGCCGTGGCGGACGCGGGATTCCGGACCATGATCGCCACGCCGGTCCATGCCGACGATGCCACGCTGGGTGTCCTCCTCTGCGCGTCGACGGGCACCGGCTCGGCCACCGACGATCCCGAGGTGGTCGAGCTCCTCGCCGCCCACGTCGGACGAGCCCTCACCAACGCCAGCGACTACGCCCGCCAGGAGATCGACGCCGCCTACCACGCGACCCAGGCCAGCGTGGACCCGCTGACCGGCGTCGGCAACCGGCGCCAGGCACACGCGCTGCTCGCCGGCCTCCAGCCGGGCGATGCGGTCCTGCTGTTCGACCTCGACGACTTCAAGTCCGTCAACGACACCCTCGGGCACGCCGTCGGCGATCACGTCCTCCAGGACTTCGCCCGGTTCCTCCGCAGCCATACCCGCCCCGCCGACGGCGTCGTCCGGATGGGCGGGGAGGAGTTCATGGTGATCTGGCGTGCGACGGACTCCGACGTCCACGCCCCGGAGCCTCACTTCGTCGACGCGTGGCGAGCGACCGAGCCTCTCGCCACGGTGTCCGCCGGCCTCTGCGTCCACCGCGAGGGGCGGAGCCCGGAGCAGACCCTCGCCGCGGCCGACACCGCTCTTTACGCCGCGAAGCGGGACGGCAGGGACCGCATCGTCACGTACGCCGCGTAGCGAGCACGCCTCCGCACGTGCCCCGTCCGCCACCCGGCCGCTGACCCCAGCGACCAGGTGGCGGGCGTGCCTCAGACCGTGTTGAAGAAGGTCCTCAGCGGTCGGACGCGGCGCACGAGGACCTGGTCGACGAGCAGCACCGCGACCAGCGAGACGCCGAACACGGGGAGCCCGATGGCCAGCAGGGCCAGGCCGACGACGGCGACGGGGCCGGTCCGGACGTCGATCCGCCCGCGGGGTGCGGCCATGGTCCGGTCGCCCTTCGGGCGCCGGCGCCACCACATGACCGGACCGGCGATGCACATGAAGATGACCGCCAGGCAGAACAGCGCGGAGACCACGAGGTTGGCCGAGCCGAACCGGCGGCCCTCGTGCAGCGCGATGCCCTGGTCGACGACCTTGGCCAGCGCCGGGTAGTCGCCGTAGCCGTACTGCGCGACCGGCTCGCCCGTGAACTGGTCGACGTGCACCGTGCCCTCGGCCGACGGGTCGTGGAAGGCATAGCCCATGACCGAGTAGACCCCGGTCTTGTCGGCCGGTACGACGACGGTCATCGGGTGCGCCAGGCCGCGCAGGCTCGCTGCCTTGATGGCCGCATCGACACCGACCGGCCGGGCTCCGGCGGCCGTGGCCCTCGAGCTCGGGACGGGGCTCTTGCCCTCGCCCCACGGCACGTTGTGGCTGTGCGGGACCGACGCGTCGAGCGTGGGTGCCGACGACTGGGCGCCGGGGTCGGCCGACCACATCGAGGTGCCGTGGCCGGCGGCGTACTCCTGGACCTTGGTGCCCCACCAGATCGTCCAGGGCAGGCCCGAGACGACCAGCGCCAGGAGCCCGGCCCCGACGAAGACCCCGACGGTTGCGTGCTTGTGGCGCAGCGCGGCCCCTGTGGCCTTGGACAGCCTGCGCTTGATCCGGGCGCCGCGACCCTTCGCGTACAGGTAGTAGCCGGTGAGGGCCATGACGATCGCCCAGCAGGCGCCGAGCTCCATCAGGTACTGGCCCTGGGTGCCGAGCATCATGTCCTTGTGGGTGTTCTTCGCCCAGCCCGACAACGTGTCGTTCGGGTCCAGCTCGCCCAGGACCTTGCCGGTGTAGGGGTTCACGTAGACCTCGCGGAGGGTGTCGTCCTCCCCCGACGGCGTGCCGGTCGCGGCGGTCGACAGGGTGATGTCGGTGGAGAGGTCGGCGGCCGAGGGCTCGAGCACCGCGGCGACCCTGCCGTTCGGATAGGCCTTCAGCACGGCGGCGACCTGAGCGTCGTACGACAGGCGTGAGGTGTTCGCCGGCACGTCGACCTTCATCAGGTCGGCGTGCAGCACGGGCTCGATGTGGAAGCGGAGCAGGTAGATCAGACCGGTGCTCGCGAGCACCAGCAGGACGGGGATGACGAGGAAGCTGGCATAGAAGTGCCAGCGCCAGAAGGCGCGGAACATGGTTCTCCTTCAGAGCATGTGGGAGTGCGCGCGGACCGACGTCGGGTCCGCGCGTGCTGCTGGGGTGTCTGCGTGCGCCGGTCAGACGGCGCCGGACATCACCGGAGGACCGCGCCGGACGTGGGTGGCAGCGAGCAGGAGGTGCTGGAGCGGGGCCGTGACGACGAGGGGCTCCGTGGCGGGGCGGGGCTCGGCGAACGGAACCACGGGCGCTGCCGGCAGCCCCAGTGAGAAGACCGCGCGGCCGGTCGCCTGGGCGACGAGGCGGATCAGGTTCCAGAGGGCTCGCTCACCGCGGGCCAGCCAGAGGCCGGTGAGGACCGCCGCGGCCAGGTGCGCGAGCGCCATCGGCGCGTGGGCGGGCGTGAGCTCCTCGAGCAGGTGCTCGGCGGCGTGCGCCACCGCCCCGCCGGGCGTCGCGGGCGGCGGCTCGACGTCGCCGCGGTGCCCGGCCACGGCCGTCATCACGCCGTGCATGAGCGTCTGGCCGCCCACCACGAGCGCGACGATCTCGGTCCGAGAGGCCTCACGTCCGAACCACGGGCTGCAGCCAAGCGCGCAGGCTACGACCATGATCGCGAACGTCCACGGCCCCGGGAGCAGGCCGCCGGCCGACACGTGCGCGACGACCGCCAGGGCGAGGGCGACGCCCGCGAGGACCAGCGCGCGCAGACCGCGCAACACCCCGCCGGCACCCGAGTCCACGGCACGATCCTCCCCCATGCGCATGACGCCGACGTGAACGTCACCGCACGGGGTTCATCGCACGGGCAGGTCCGTGGTCGCGACGTACTGGTCGATCGCGGTCGTGCGGACGGTGACGGAGAGCGTCCAGGTGCCCTTGACCGGTACGGCGATCGTGCCGGCGTAGTGACCGGGGTCGGTGACGGTGAGGGCGATCGGCAGTGGGCCGAGGTCCTGGTCGACGAGGGCGACCGATGCCGTCACCTCCGCGGGCGTGGTCGGCTGCCGATCCGGGCCGGACAGGTAGAGGTGCAGGTCCAGGGTGCGGTCACCGGCAGGTACGGCGGACACCTGGACGCGATCGGGTCCGGCCGTGAGGCTGGCCGCGACGGTCGGGTGGTACGCCGCCACCGCCGGCTCCGTCGCGGCCAGCGACGCCGTCAGGGAGAAGACGCACGCCGCGAGCGCGAGCTCGATGACCACCGATCGCCGGATCACCTCGGCATCCGGCTTCGGGGCACCGCTGCGGCGGTGGACCCACCGCCGCGACAGGAACGCGGCTCCGAGCGCGCAGGCCACCAGGCCCAGCTTGAAGAGGAGCTCCTTGCCGTAGGTCGTCGCGGTCAGGGCCGCCCACTCCCCGACCTGGCGCCACGCCTGGAAGGTCCCCGTCAGGACGAGGGCACCGACGCACCCCATCGCCGTCCAGGAGAAGCGACGCAACGTCTCCGCGTGCCCGAACGGGTCGCGGACCACCCACGTCACCAGACCGACGAGCCCGCCGATCCACAGCGAGGACACCACGACGTGGACCGTCGTCGAGACGAAGGTGAGCCCGGTGCTCACGCCGTGGCCGGTCATGGCGAAGGACGCGGCGAGGACCAGCCCGGCGAGGACGAGCAGCACTGTCCTCACCCGCCCGCGCGCCGCGACCAGGACCGCGACGAAGGCCGCCGTCGCCGCGACCCGGAGGAGGAGTCCGTGCCCGAAGGTGGTGGCGAGGACGTCGCCGACCAGCGAGGGCCGTGCGATCGCGGACCCGCCGAGGCCGGCGTCGTACGGGCCCTGGACGAGGAGCGCGACGACCGACGAGACGAGCAGCGCCAGGGCACCGAGACCGATCATGCGGCGGCGTGAGGGCGCGGACCCGAGGACGCCGTCGGCGAGACCGAGCAGCAGGGTGGCGCCGAGCAGGACCGCGGATCCGGCGTACCCGACGAGCCGGGTGTACCAGAGCAGGAGCGACAAGCCTTGGTTCGTGCCGATGGCCGCGGCGGTGGGAGCGGTCGTGGTGCGGCCCACCGAGAACGTGAAGGCGCCCGACACCGGGTGGGAGTCGGCGGAGATGACCCGCCAGGACACCAGGTAGGTCCCCTTCGCCTGGGCGTCGACGGCGATGCCGAGCCTGTTGCCGTCGCCGTCGGGTCGCAGGACCGCCCCGGTGTCGACGCGGGAGCCGTCAGGACCGAAGACCCGCATCGCCTGCGGGACGGCGGTGACGGCCTCGTCGAAGGTGATGGTGACCGAGGTCGGGGCCGTCTGGAGCACGCTCCCAGGAGCCGGGTCGCTCGACTGCACCGTCGCGTGCGCGAAGGACGGGGCCGCGACGAGGACCAGCAGCGCGGCCACAGCGACGACGATCGCTGCAGCGAGGGAACGCTTCACGCAGCAACAGGTCGCCCTCCGCGGCGTTCGAGTTCCCGAGCGCCTGCTGCGGCCTAGACCACCTCGTCCGCCGGGAACCGATCGGGCCCGCGACGCGACTGCTGGGGTGTGACCTCACTGCCGGAAGGACGACCGATGTCCCGCTCCCTGATCCGTGGCCTGGTCGGCGTGGCGGCCGTCGGCCTCGCAGCCCTCGGCGGACCGGCCCTGGCGCACGTCACCGTCGACCCCGACACCGCCCCGGCCGGCGGCGACGCCACGCTGTCCTTCCGCGTGCCGACCGAGAGCGACTCCGCCTCGACCACGAAGGTGCAGGTGTTCTTCCCTGCCGACCACCCGTTCGGCTCGGTCGGCGTCATGCCGATGGCCGGGTGGACCTACCGGGTGGTCGAGAAGAAGCTGACGACCCCGATCACGACCGACGACGGCCAGGTCTCCCAGGCGGTCTCGCAGATCACCTGGACCGCCACGTCACGTGCGTCGGCGATCCAGCCCGGCCAGTTCGAGGAGTTCAACGTCGCGGTCGGGCCGCTGCCGGACTCCGGGACCGTCGAGCTCAAGGTGCTGCAGACGTACAGCAACGGCGACGTCGTCCGGTGGATCGACCCGGTCGTCGAGGGCCGACCCGAGCCGGAGCACCCCGCTCCCGTGGTGACGATCGTGCCGGCGGGCTCTCCGTCCGCGCCGGCTCCCGTCGCGAGCGGCGGAACCGACGGCAACGCCCGCTCGGACTGGGCGCTCGGCCTGTCCGGGCTCGCCGTCGTCCTCGCTGCCGGCGGCGTGGCGCTCGGCCTTCGCCGCAGGCGGTCCTGAGCCACTGCACCCGGCTCAGCCGGCGTTCTCGACACCGTCCGTCGCGAGGTGACCGACGAGCTCGGCACGCGCCCGGGCGACCCGGGAGCGCACGGTGCCGACCGGGCAGCCGCAGAGGGCCGCCACCTCGGCGTACGAGAAGTCGAGGAGCTGGGTGAGGACGAAGGCCTCGCGCCGGTCGGGATCCAGCCGAGCGACCAGCTCGTGGGTCAGCGCGCCGTCGCCCAGGTCGGCGTACGCCGCGAGCCCCGGTCGGAGCATGCGGTGCCGCTGTCTGCAGGCGATGTCATCGGCGACCACCCGGCGGGCGATGGTCGCGAGCCACGAACGGACCGGCGCCTCACCGCGGAAGGACGCCAACCCGGCGAAGGCGCGGAGGTAGGTCTCCTGGGCGAGGTCGTCGGCGTGGTCCCGGTCGCCGAGGCGCGCACAGAGCCGCCACACGTGCACCTGCGTGCACCGGACGAGCTCCGCGGCCGCACGCTCGTCGCCGTCGCGGGCGGCGAGAGCGAAACCGGTCCACTCGTCCACGGGGAAATCGTACGGATCAGCGCTGATCCGCGTCTCGACTCCGGCGAAATACGACGACGGGCTGCCGCAGGGCCTCCGACCCCGCGACAGCCCGCCCGTCAGGTCACTGCAGCGCGGCGATGACGGCCTTGCTGAGTGCGGGTCCGAAGACCGCGTCGATCTGGGCGACCTGCAGCGCACCCTGGTCCACGACGGGAGCCGGGTTGATCCGCGCACCGCCCTGCATCGGGACGGTGAACCGCTGCGTGACCGGCCGGCCGCCGAGGACGGTGTCGACGGTGACCGCCAGGTCGACCTGGGTCGTGCCGCCGGCGACGATCTCCAGACCGCCCAGGCCGGGCTTCGGGTTGACCACGACGCTCGCGTCGGGCGCGATCGGGATGCCACTCACGGTGATGCCGAGGTGGTCGGGACCGACGCCCAGCTTGTGGTGCACCCGCAGGTCGATCGTCTTGGCGACCGGCGAGGTCACCTCGACGACTGACTTCGACGTCGCCAGGCCGGAGACCCGGACCGACATCTGCTCGGCCGCGGTGATCGCGGAACCGACGTGGATCTCGGTGAGGCCCTGCTTGATGGTGTAGTCGAAGCGACCGTTGTCGGCGCCGCGCACGGTGTGGGTGAACTCGTCGCTGAGCAGAGCGGCGATGGTGCCGTTGATCGCGACCTGCGCGGCCTCGCTCAGCGAGCCCATCAGCTCCTTGTTCGCCGCCACCTGGTGCACGGTCATCGGTGCGATCTGGTTGCCCAGCTCCACGTCCGCCACCATGTCCGCCGCGACGGGCGCCAGCCCCCGCTGCAGGTTGACGAGCGACCCGACCGGCGTGTGCACGCTGACCGGGAACGTCGGCCGCCGCTGCAGCACCACGTCCTGGATCGAGCGCCCGCGCCGCATCAGCACCTCCCCGACCATCGGGCTGTCCGGCTTGGCGGGGATGTCGATGATGCGTCCGACGTTGCCGAGGACGGCCGGGTCGATCTTGGCGATGTCGCCGACGGGGCGCTCGAGCACCCCGTTGACCGCCGGCCCCAGCCCCATCGGCGACGCCACGCCCTGGAGGCTGAAGAAGCAGTCGTCGATGCTCCGCTTCCCGGCCGCGATCTGCCGCGCGCGGTCGCCGAAGGCGTCGAGGTCGGCTCCCCCGCTGTTGGTGATCGACTCGGTCCGGGAGTCCGAGCCGAGGATGATCACCGTGCCGGCCAGGATCAGCGCGATCGCGTCCCAGATCGGGGTGTTCGGCGGGGAGCACAGCAGCCGGTAGGGCATGTAGTGCAGGCGGCCACCGCTGGTGGAGCTCCCGTCGTACACGTTGCCACCGTCGTAGTGGAAGGTGTTGGCCGTCGGGTTGACCGTCAGCGTGCGCGTGGTGGCCGGGAAGTTCGGGTCGCAGATGGTCATCGTCCACTCCGGTCCGGACCGGTCCCAGCCGATCGGCATCACGCAGTGCGGGGCACCGCTGAAGTCGGCGTGCTGCGACAGGCAGAGCACGGGGTTGTCCCCGCGGGCGAAGCAGTCCTCGGTGGCGTTGAAGACGTCGACCGGGTCGTGGGTGCGACCGCTGAGGAACTCGCCCACGAACCACCACACCGGCCCGGAGCCCACCTGGTAGAGGTGCTTGATGTTGAACTCGGTGCGGACCTGCTCCCAGCTGGTGAAGCGGCTGAGCGGCAGCGAGTAGAGGCTCACGCCCTTGCGGGCGTTGATGCCCTCCAGGCTCATGCCGAAACAGTTGCCGTTCGCGGCCAGACCCTTGACGACGAGCTCGTAGAACGCCTCCTCGAGCCAGTCGGTCGGGTCGAAGGTCTCCGGCTGGTCGTCGACGTCGGCGAAGGCGTCGCCGTACTCCTGGTAGGTGACGACCTGCGTGCCGCGGTTCTGCACGCCCCACCACTTGTCGCCGTCGGTGAGGGTGGCGGGGTCCACGACCGGCTTCACCGACGCGCTGATGTCGTTGATGTTGGAGAACCCGCCGGAGTGCAGGATGCCGCCGTTCTCGAGCAGGCCCCACCCGTTGGCCATGGTGAGCGACCTCGTCCAGCAGCCCAGGTGGTCGTCACCGCCGCCGAACGGCGCCCCGTCGTCGCTGTCCCAGACGTCGACCACGAGGACGATCTCCATGTCGGCACGGTTGGGCGTCACCGTCACCGGGATGGTGATGTCGGCGTCGCGCGAGTTGTTGTTGCCGTAGTCGCCGCTGGACGGGAAGCGCTGGTCGAACAGCGTCGATCCGCCGTCCTTGAGCGTGAGCCGGAAGTACAGGTCGTTCTGACCCATGAGGAAGCCCTCGCTCTCGACGGTGTCGATGCGACCCAGGTAGACCTGGAAGGGCAGTGCGGTGACCATCCCGGAGTAGCTGCCGAACCACAGCAGGCTGCCGTTCTGGAAGGTGTTGTAGCGCGCAGGTGCCGCCGCGCCGGGGATGTCGCCCTCGTCGGACGTCGGGAAACCCAGCTCTCCGATCGGCCCACGCAGGTTGCGGTACTTCTCCCGGATGTCGCCGTGGACCTCGTGGGCGCCGGTGCCGGGCGACCAGTAGATCGTGCACGCCTCGAACTCGTTGAAGCGCCCGACCGAGGTGCTGGAGTCCAGCACATCGCTCTCGTTCGTGAGCGGGAAGCCCCACGTGCCCGGACCTCCGGTCGCGAGGTAGTGCCCGAGGATGTCCCCGTGCACCTCGTGGGCGACGGAGGCACCGTCTTTGAGGTACATCCGTCCGCCCTCGAAGACCTGCTCGAGACCGCCCGGCACGTGGTCGGCGATGGCGGTCGGCAGGCCGAGGACCGAGGACGACTCCCCCATGCCCTCGTAGTCGAGGTAGAGGTGGCCCTCCACCGGCACCGACCCGGTCGCCGGCGACCAGTAGATGCCGCCCTCGCTGAACAGGCTCTTGCGCCCGCCCGGCCGCCGGGTGTCCATCTCGTCGCTGACCAGGTAGCCGAGCGGGGAGGCGTCGACGAGCGAGGAGTACGTCGCGTAGATGTCGCCGTGCATCTCGAAGGCGACACCCGCCCCGTCGGCGTACATGAGCAGGCCGTTCTGGAAGTGCTGGACGTAGGCACCGACCCCGGCGACGTACGCGAGAGCCGAGCGGGGGTCGCCCATCGCGAGGCCGGCCGGGAGCGTCTCGTACTTGTGGCTCACGAACCACTCGGCGCCGCTGCGGGCGGCGTCCAGGGCGGCCTCGAGCGCGGCCGGGATGTCGTCCTGCCAGCGCACCGAGGCGAGCCTGCCGACGTACGACGTCCCGCCGGTCGCGTCGTGGCCGAGGTGCAGCTGCTTCGTGGCTCCGGCGGCCAGGGGGCCCGTCGGGAGCGCGTGCACGGAGGCGAGTGCGTCGTCGATGAACACCGCCACCGTGTCGGTGTCGTAGACCAGGGTCGCGGTGTACCAGGTGCCCGGCTGCAGGCTGACGGCGTACGCCGTGCTGGCGCCCGCCCGAGCACCCGCGGTCGGCGTCGCGCGGGCCACCACGCTGGCGTCGGCGACGCCGCTGCCGCGCTCGACGGTGAGGCTGAACGGCACGGCGGTGCAGGCGAGCAGCGTCTGCGGCGTGGTCGGGACCGCGTCGAGGGCGAACACCACCTGCGCGGTGAAACGGGTCAGGTCGGGCGACAACGTCGAGACGTCGACGGTCGCGCCACCACCGGCGGTGAGCGCGAGCGCCGAGTCGAAGTGACCCGCCGTCGTGTCGCCCGGTCCTGCCACGACGGTCGCGCCGCCGACCGTGGTCGCGAACGACCCGTCGGGGTTGGCGACGGCCGTCGAGGCACATGTGTAGTCGATCAAGCTGGACATCGAGATTCCTCCTCAGCCGCCCGGAGCGGCATCCATGGACTCCGCGGCAGGGGTGCCGCGGCAGAAGGAGGAGGTGGCGTGGGTCACGCCTGATACATCTGTTTCTTGGTCTTTTATGGTGGCGCCATGAGCGATGCGAACGAGCCGGTCCCCTTCGAGGTGTACGCCGAGGGCGTCTTCCTGCACGGCACGAAGGCCGATCTCGCGGTCGGTGACCTGCTCGTCCCGGGCCGGGAGTCGAACTTCGAGGAGGGCCGGACGATGAACCACATCTACTTCACCGCCACCCTCGACGCCGCGACCTGGGGTGCGGAGATGGCGACCGGCGAGGGCCGGGGCCGGATCTACCTGGTCGAGCCGACCGGCGACTACGAGGACGACCCGAACGTCACCGACAAGAAGTTCCCCGGCAACCCCACCCGCTCCTACCGCAGCCGCCTCCCGCTGCGGGTGGTGGGCGAGGTCGCCGACTGGATCGGCCACCCTCCCGAGCGGCTCCAGGCGATGCGGGACGGGCTGGCCGCGATGCAGGAGGCGGGCACGGCGGAGATCCTGGACTGAGGTGGGCATGGCCTGCACGGTCGCGGGTACCGCCCCGGCATGAGGAGCATCATCGGAGCCGTCGTGGTCGTGTGGCTGCTGATCGGTGTGCTCGCGGCCCTGCAGCGGGGGTACCTGACCGGCAAGGCCGACGTGAGCTGCCACGGGTTCAGCGACACTGCCCTCACCATCGTGGCCGGGCCGCTGAACTACGTCGGGGTCAACCCGAAGGTCAACTGCGCCCAGATCAAGGCGCCGCAGCCGTCCAAGTGACACCGTCGCCGACCTGACACCGCGCGGCGCGGCAGACTGGGCCTGTGCCCGAGGGAGACACGGTCCACCGCGCGGCCCGGCGGCTCCACGCGGCGCTGGCGGGCAGGGAGCTGACGACCTGCGACATCCGGGTGCCGGCGTACGCGACGGTCGACCTGACCGGTCGCGAGGTCGACGAGGTGGTGAGCCGGGGCAAGCACCTGCTCGCCCGGGTGGGCGACGCGACGATCCACACCCACCTGAAGATGGAGGGGCGCTGGGACCTCTACGCGCCCGGCGAGCGGTGGCGGGCGCCGGGCTGGCAGGCGCGGATCGTCCTCGGCAACCGCGAGCGGGTGGCGGTCGGGTTCCAGCTCGGTCTGGTCGAGGTCGTACGACGCCGCGACGAGGACCGCGCCGTCGGGCACCTGGGCCCGGACCTGCTGGGCCCCGACTGGGATGCGGAGCGAGCCGTCGCCCACCTGGCCCGCGACCCCGACCGGCCGATCGGGCTCGCGCTGCTCGACCAGCGCAACCTCGCGGGGATCGGCAACGTGTACCGCAGCGAGATCTGCTTCCTGCGCGGGATCCTGCCGGAGCGACGGGTCGGCGACGTACCGGACCTGCCCGGGGTGGTCGACCTGGCGCAACGGCTGCTGGAGGCGAACAAGGACCGCGCACGTCGTACGACGACGGGGCCGAGCACCCGCGAGGACCTGTGGGTCTACGGGCGCCGCGGGCCGTGCCTGCGCTGCGGTACGCCGGTCCGCCGGGCGCAGACCGGCGACGCCGGCCAGGAGCGCGTGACCTACTGGTGCCCGCGCTGCCAGACCTGACGCGGCTTGTCCGAGATCACAGCCCGCCCGTTATGCGGCGCGTCACAACCCCGGTTCCACCGGGCGTTTCTCCGGCATGGTTGAGAAATGCACAAAGTTGTGGCCGCTCTCCTCCTGACCCTCGCGGGCATCGTCATGATGCCCTCCTCCCCCGCCGACGCGGCCACGACGTCCTCGGCCCACGCGACCCTCACCACCCGCGGCGCGTACGTCGCCCCGCGCTCCTGCGGCCGCTCCCACGCCGGCTTCCGGCTCACCGTCGACGAGGCCTCCATCAAGGACTTCCGCGGCTGGTCGGCCGACGTCGTCATCACCGGCCCCGGCCACTACCGCGACACCGCCACGCTCGACTGGTTCGCCAACAACGGCACCTGGCAGCCCGCGTTCTTCTGCGGCTCGCCGAACCGCGCGGGCACCTACACGGTCCGGACGCGCCTCGACGTCACCCACGACACCAGCTATGTCGGCTCCCACACCTACGAGACGCTGACCACCACGTTCCACATCGGGACCCGCCGCTGACCTGAACCGACCCCACGCGGGTGCCGGCAGGCCTACCCTGGCGAGTCATGGAAGCCGACGCCCAGGTCGCCGCCGTCGCGGCGCTGTTCGACACGGTCGCAGCCGATTACGACAACAACGGCGTGGCCTACTTCGGCCCCATCGCCGACCAGCTGATCGAGGCGGCTGCACCGACCGCGGGTGAGCGTGCGGTCGACCTCGGCTGCGGCAGCGGCGTGGTCACCAGCAGGCTCGCCGACGCCGTCGGTACGACGGGCTCGGTGCTCGCCGTCGACAACAGCCCGGCCATGGTCGCACGGACCGCAGCCCTGCTGGCGGATCGCCCGCAGGTGCAGGTGATCCGCGGCGACGCCGGCGCGCCCGACGTACCGGAGGGGAGCGTCGACCTCGTCACCGCCTCGCTCGTCATCTTCTTCCTGCCCGACCCGTGGGCCGCGATCTCGCGGTGGATGGGCCTCGTGCGACCTGGCGGCAGGGTCGCCCTGACCACGTTCGGCACGACGGCACCGGACTGGGCCAAGGCCGAGGCGCTGCTGCGACCCTTCATGCCGGCGTTCGACCCGCGCGTCGTCGGCCCGGACGGCCCGTTCGCGTCCGACGCGAACATGGAGCGCTTCCTGCTCGACGCGGGTGCCGACCGCGTCGTCACCACGCCGTTCCGGGTGCCGGCGGTCTTCGATGACCTCGACCACTGGGTGCGCTGGTCGCGTTCGGTCGGCCAGCGCGCCGCCTGGGACCGGATGTCTCCCGACCAGGTGGAGGCGACGATCGCGGCCGCAGCCGACGCCCTCGAGCCGACGCGCGGCGAGGACGGCCGCCTCCACGTCTGGCAGGACGTGCGCTGCACTGTCGGGTGGCGGCCGGAGGACTGAGCCCCCCGCCGCACGATCAGCGGCAGCGGGCGATGATGGAGCACGTGGACTGCAGGGGCGCCTTCGTGAGGCGGTGGCGTCCGTCCATCCCCATGCTCGTCACGCTGGGGGTCCTCGTCGCCGTACTCGTGACGTGCAGCGTCACGGTCGTCGTCACGCCCGGACCATGGGCCGTTCGTCTGGTCGTCGCCACCTCCTCCCTCGCCCTCGCCGCGTGGGCGGCGCTCGCGAGCGCCTCCCGGATCGACCTGTACGGCGAGCGGGTCGTCGTCAGCCGGATCGGCCGCCGCTCGCGGACCATCCCCATCGAGACAGTTCATGTCGTCACTCCCGGCTACTCCGGGCTCACGATCCGCACTGGTCGGTACACCGGGATTACCGGACCTGCGGTGATCGGCAGCAAGGCACGCGGGGCACGGCTCCTCAGGATCACGGCCCGGGGCGACCGGATCGCCACCGCGATCGTCGCACAGGCCGAGGCGTACCGCTCGCGCCACCCCGACACCCGGCCCGAGGTGGAGCGAGTCGTGGAGGACCTGGTCGCGACCTTGCGCTGGGCCGGGCATCCCGACCGGGCGGCATGGCTGGAGCAGAGGGTGGACGCCCTCCTCCGCGCGCCTCACGACGCGGCTCGGGTCGCCGCTCGCACGGAGCTGCACGACGCGGCCACCGGCACGACCGGCGAGCTCCGGACGATCTACCTCGGCACGAACGGCCCGTTCTTCACCGACCGCCTCGACCGCTTGGCGATCCTCACGGCCCGTTGACCACGGAGGTACTCGGCCCCGCTCTCACCCGACCAGCTCGAAGTCGGCGAAGTCGAAGCCGGGCGACACCAGGCAGCTCACCAGCGCGTCCGCGGCGCCGGGCACCGTGCGCTGCCAGACGTCGGCGGGCACCAGCACCTGCGCGCTGTCGGGCCGTACGACGGCTTCGACAACCTCGCCGGGCTCGGGCCCGCTCCCACCCAGCTCGAGCCGCACCTCGCCCTGGTGCGCCAGCCAGATCTCGTCGGAGCGGACCCGGTGCCAGGCGGACGCCTCGCCTGCGGGCAGCAGGAAGTAGATGAGCGTCGCGGTCGGGCGCACCCGGCCGTCCTCGAGCGTGACGCTCACCGGCGACACCCACGTCTGGCGGTACCAACCGCCTTCGGGGTGCGGCTGCAGGTCGAGCTCCTCGGCGAGCCTCGGTCGGTCCATCCGGGCACGGTACCGGGTGACACGATGGCCACATGGCCGTCCTGATCACCGCCCGTGAGCTCGCGGAAGCACTCGAGTCCCCCACCCCACCGGTCGTGCTGGACGTGCGGTGGCAGCTGACGGTCGCCGGAGGGGCGGCGTACGACGGACACGCGGACTACCGCGCGGGACACCTCCCCGGCGCCGTGTTCGTCGATCTCGACACCGAGCTCGCCGCGCCCGCCGAGCCGACGGAGGGGCGGCACCCGCTGCCGTCGATCGAGAGCCTGCAGGCGAGCGCGCGGCGGTGGGGCATCGACGACGGCGACACCGTGGTCGTCTACGACGCCACCGGCAACACCGCGGCCGCGCGGGCGTGGTGGCTGCTGCGATGGGCGGGCGTGGCCGACGTACGGCTCCTCGACGGCGGGCTGGGCGCGTGGACCGGCCCGCTCGCGACCGTCGAGGAGAGGCCCGAGGCGGGCGACGTCACCCTGAGCCCCGGGCACCTGCCGACGATCGGGCTCGCCGACATCCCGGCGTACGACGGACAGCTGGTCGACGCCCGCGCCCCGGAGCGCTTCCGCGGGGACACCGAGCCGATCGACCCGAAGGCCGGTCACATCCCCGGAGCCCTCAACGCGCCCACCAGCGAGAACCTCGCGCCGGACGGCACCTTCCTGCCGGCCGACGAGCTGCGCCTGCTCTTCGAGAAGGCCGGCATCGATCCCGACCGGCCGGTGGCGGCGTACTGCGGCTCGGGCGTCACGGCCGCCCACGAGGTCGCGGCGCTGGCCATCGCCGGCATCGACGCGGCGCTCTACCCGGGCTCGTGGTCGCAGTGGAGCAACCACGACCTACCGGTCGAGACGGCGTAGCGTCGAGGCATGCACGCGCCGCGCGCCCTGGCGAGGTTCAACCGCCACGTGACCAACCCGATCCAGCGCCGCTGGGCGGGGACGATCCCGTACTACGGGATCATCGAGCACACCGGCCGGAAGTCGGGTCGCGCGTACCGGACCCCGGTCCTGACCTTCCGCCAGGGCGACCGGGTGGCGTTCATCGTCGGCTACGGACTGGAGTCCGACTGGATGCGCAACCTGCAGGCAGCCGGCGGGGGCGGGCTGGAGCACCGGCGCCACCACTACCGGCTCTCCGACCTCGAGCTGGTGCGCGGCCCGGAAGGCCTCAGCCACCTGCCGCTCCCCCTCCGCGTGCTGGGCCGGGTCGTCGGCATCGAGGCGGTCCTGACCGCCACCATCACCCCTGGGTAGGCTGCGAGTGCTCGCGGTGCAGGAACCCGGTGCGAGTCCGGGGCGGTTCCGCCACTGTGTTCCACTCTTCCGGGAGCGGACAGCCAGACACTGACCCGGGCGAATCCGACCGCTAGACGGGGCGAGAACCCCGGAGGAGGACCGCGCTCGTGCGCCTGGCTCTGCTGTCCACGTCCGACACCGACCTGCTGTCCGCGCGCGCGTCCGGCGCCGACTGGGTGTGGGGCAACCCCGCCCGCCTCGACGGTACGGCGCTCGACGCGCTGGTCGCCGACGCCGACCTCGTCGTCATGCGACTGCTCGGCTCCCCCGACGACCTGTGGCCCGGACTCGCCTCCGTGGGCGTGCCGGTCGTGGTGCTCGGCGGCGAGCAGACACCCAGCGCGGAGCTGATGGAGCGCTCCACGGTGCCGATGGGCGTCGCGGCCGAGGCGCACCGCTACCTCGCCGAGGGCGGGCCGGCCAACCTCGGCCAGCTGCACGCCTTCCTCTCCGACACGGTGCTGCTCACCGGCGAGGGGTTCGCGGAGCCGGCGGCGATCCCTGCGTGGGGCTTCGCGGCTCGCCGTGGTTTCGATACGCCGCTCGCTGGCGCTCGCGGCTACTCAACCAACGACAAGGCACGCGCGTCGCTCGCTGGCGCTCGCGACGGCGCAGCGCTGCCGCGCGTCGGCGTGCTCTACTACCGGGCCCACGAGGCCAGCGGGAACACGGACTTCGCCCACGCCCTCGCGGATGCGATCGACGCGACCGGTGAGGCCGTCGGCGTACCGATCTTCGCGGGGTCGCTCCGCGCCGCTCCCGACGACCTCTACGAGGCGCTCGGCACCCTCGACGCCCTCGTCGTGACGGTGCTCGCCGCGGGCGGCTCGACGCCGGCCACGGCGAGCGCGGGCGGCGACGACGAGGCCTGGGACGTCGAGCGGATGGCCGCGCTGGACATCCCGGTCCTTCAGGGCCTGTGCCTCACCTCGAGCCGCGCGGAGTGGGAGGAGTCCGACGACGGTGTCAGCCCGCTGGACTACGCCACCCAGATCGCGATCCCGGAGTTCGACGGGCGGATCAGCGCCGCGCCGTTCTCGTTCAAGGAGCTCGACGACCAGGGCCTCCCGCGCTACGTCGCCGACCCCGAGCGCTGCGCGAGGGTGGCCGGCATCGCGGTCAACCACGCCCGGCTGCGGCGGATCCCGAACGCCGAGAAGCGGGTCGCGCTGGTCCTCTCGGCGTACCCCACCAAGCACGCGCGGATCGGCAACGCCGTCGGCCTGGACACTCCCGTCTCAGCGATCCGGCTGCTGCGCCGGATGCGGGACGCGGGGTACGACGTCGGGGTCTCGACCCCTTCGACAGGCTCAGGGACCGGCAGGACCGTCGGCGAGATCCTCGACATGGCCGACGACACCGAGGCCGGCGACGCCCTCATCCACGCGCTGATCGCGGCCGGCGGCCAAGACGAGGAGTGGCTGACCAGCGGTCAATTGACGGACGCGCACGTCCGCATCGCGAAGGCGGAGTACGACGCCTGGACCGCCGACCTGCCCGCCGACCTGCGCGACGCGATGGTCGAGAAGTGGGGCGCATCCCCCGGCAGCCTGTTCGTCAACGACGCGGGCGAGCTCGTGATCGCGACGCTGCGGGCCGGCAACGTGGTCATCATGATCCAGCCGCCGCGCGGCTTCGGCGAGAACCCGGTCGCGATCTACCACGACCCGGACCTGCCGCCCTCGCACCACTACCTGGGCGCCTACCGTTGGCTGGAGAACGGTTTCGGCGCGCACGCCGTCATCCACCTCGGCAAGCACGGCTCGATGGAGTGGCTGCCGGGCAAGAACGCCGCCATGTCGGCGTCCTGCGGCACCGACGCCGCGATCGGGAGCATGCCGCTGATCTACCCGTTCCTCGTCAACGACCCGGGCGAGGGCGCGCAGGCCAAGCGCCGCGCCCACGCCACCATCGTCGACCACCTGGTGCCGCCGATGGCGCGGGCCGAGTCCTACGGCGACATCGCGCGGCTCGAGGCGCTGCTCGAGGAGTACGACAAGATCTCGGCGATGGACCCGGCGAAGCTGCCGGCGATCCGCGGCGAGATCTGGCAGCTGATGCGGGCGGCCGAGCTGCACCGCGACCTCGGCCTCGAGGAGCGGCCCGACGACGAGGAGTTCGACGACTTCCTGCTGCACGTCGACGGCTGGCTCTGCGAGATCAAGGACGCCCAGATCCGCGACGGGCTGCACGTGCTCGGTGCCGCGCCGGAGGCCGAGGCACGGGTCAACCTCGTCCTCTCCATCCTGCGCGCCGGCCAGGTCTGGGGCGGCGTCGGGAACGCGGTGCCGGGGCTGCGTGCCGCGCTGGGCATGAGCGGTGGTTTCGATACGCCGCTCGCTGGCGCTCGCGGCTACTCAACCAACGACACAGATGCCTTCGAGGCCGAGGCACGCGCCCTCGTCGAGGCGATGGAGAAGGCGGACTGGGACCCGGCCGTGGTGCCGACCCTGCACGACTCCCCCGAGGTGCGGAAGGTGCTGACCTTCGCGGCCACCCAGGTCGTGCCGCGGCTCTCCCGCACCACCGACGAGCTCGACGCGGTGCTGCATGCGCTGTCCGGCGGCTTCGTGCCGGCCGGGCCGTCGGGCTCGCCGCTGCGCGGGCTGGTCAACGTGCTGCCGACCGGCCGCAACTTCTACACCGTCGACCCGCGGGCCGTGCCGTCGCGGCTCGCCTGGCAGACCGGCCAGGCGATGGCCGACTCGCTGCTCGAGCGCTACCTCGCCGAGACCGGTGAGTACCCCGCCTCCGTCGGCCTGTCGGTCTGGGGCACGAGCGCGATGCGCACGAGCGGCGACGACATCGCGGAGGCGCTGGCCCTGCTCGGCGTCCGCCCCGAGTGGGACGCCGAGTCCCGCCGGGTGAACCGCCTGGTCGTCGTACCCCTGGAGGAGCTGGGGCGGCCGCGCATCGACGTCACGGTGCGCATCTCCGGCTTCTTCCGCGACGCGTTCCCGCACGTGGTGGCGATGCTCGACGACGCCGTGCGGATGGTCGCCGAGCTCGACGAGCCGGCCGACTGCAACTTCGTCCGCGCCCACGCTCAGGCCGACCTGGAGACGCACGGTGACCTACGCCGCGCCACCACCCGGATCTTCGGCTCCAAGCCCGGCTCGTACGGCGCAGGCATCCTCCAGGTCGTCGAGTCCGGCAGCTGGCGCAGCGACGACGACCTCGCCGAGGTCTACACGGCGTGGGGCGGCTTCGCCTACGGCCGCGACCTCGACGGCGCCCCGGCGGCCGACGACATGCGCGCCAGCTACCGCCGGATCCAGGTCGCGGCGAAGAACGTCGACTCGCTCGAGCACGACATCGCTGACAGCGACGACTACTTCCAGTACCACGGCGGCATGGTCGCGACGATCCGCGCGCTGACGGGCTCGGACCCCAAGGCGTACGTCGGCGACTCGACCTCCCCCGACGCGATCCGCACCCGCACGCTCGCCGAGGAGACCGCCCGGGTCTTCCGGGCGCGGGTGGTCAACCCGCGCTGGATCGGTGCGATGCAGCGGCACGGCTACAAGGGCGCCTTCGAGCTCGCGGCGACCGTCGACTACCTCTTCGGCTTCGACGCGACCGCGGGCGTCGTGCACGACTGGATGTACGAGTCGCTGGCCCAGAGCTACGTGCTCGACGAGACCAACCAGGCGTTCCTGCGGACGTCGAACCCCTGGGCGCTGCGCGGCATCGTCGAGCGGCTGCACGAGGCGGCCGAGCGCGGCTTGTGGGCCGAGCCCGATCCGGAGACGATCGAGGCGATGAACGCCGTCTACCTGGAGGTCGAGGGCGACCTCGAAGACCAGCAATGATCAGGGTCCTCGGCATCGGGATGGGTCCGCAGCACGTCACTCCCGAGGTCGGCGACGCGCTGCGCGGCTGCGACTACGTCCTCGCCGCTTCGAAGCGCGAGGAGGACGAGCTGCTGGCCGTGCGCCGCGCGATCTGCGAGGAGCACGGGGTCGAGCTGGTCGCCGTGCGGGACCCGGAGCGCGACCGCGAGCCGGTCGGCGACGGGGGCTACGTCACGGCCGTCGCGGACTGGCACCGGGCGCGGGTGGCGGCGTACCGCGCGGTGCTCGACGAGCGCCCCGGCACCGTCGGCTTCCTGGTCTGGGGTGATCCCGCCCTCTACGACTCGACGATCCGGATCGTCGAGTCGCTCGGCGAGGAGTACGACGTCCTGCCCGGCATCTCCGCGCCCCAGGCGCTGGCCGCGCGGCACCGGATCGTGCTGCACGCCGTCGGAGCACCGGTGCACGTCACGACCGCGCGCCGGCTGCGCGCCGACATCGCAGGCGGGCAGACGAACCTGGTGGTCATGCTGGGGCGGTCGCTCGAGCTCGACGGCCTGGAGGACTGGTCGATCTGGTGGGGCGCGAACCTCGGCACGCCGTCGGAGCGCCTCGTGTCTGGGCGCGTGGGCGACGTGCTCGCTGCGCTCGCCGTCGCACGCGCCGAGGCGCGTGACTCAGCCGGGTTCGTCATGGACGTCTACCTGCTGAGGGCGCCGTGAGCGGGCTGCTGGTCGCCGGCACCACCTCGGACGCCGGCAAGAGCGTGGTCACGACGGGCCTGTGCCGGGCGTTCGCGCGGCGCGGGGTGAAGGTGGCGCCGTACAAGGCGCAGAACATGTCGAACAACTCGATGGTGGTTTCGACAGGCTCAACCACCGGGGGACGCCCGACGTACGGCGAGATCGGTCGGGCGCAGTGGGTGCAGGCCGTCGCGGCCGGCGTCACGCCCGAGCCTGCGATGAACCCGGTGCTGCTCAAGCCCGGCAGCGACCGCCGCTCGCACGTGGTGCTGATGGGCCAGCCGGCGGGCGAGGTCTCGTCGAGCGACTGGGAGGACGGGCGGCGGCACCTCGCCGAGTCGGCACACGCGGCGTACGACGACCTCGTCTCGCGCTTCGACGTCGTCGTCGCCGAGGGCGCCGGCAGCCCGACCGAGATCAACCTGCGGGCCGGGGACTACGTCAACATGGGCCTCGCGCGGCACGCGTCGGTGCCGACCGTGGTGGTCGGGGACATCGACCGGGGCGGGCTGTTCGCCGCTCTCTACGGCACGGTCGCGCTGCTGGAGCCCGCCGACCAGGCGCTGATCGCGGGCTTCGTGGTCAACAAGTTCCGTGGCGACCTGGGGCTGCTGCGGCCGGGGATCGACCGGATCACGGAGGTGACCGGGCGGCCGACCTACGGCGTCCTGCCGTGGTCGCCGGACCTCTGGCTCGACTCCGAGGACGCGCTCGACCTCGAGGGCCGGCGGGCCGCCGCCGGCGCGAAGAAGGTCGCTGTCGTGCGACTCCCCCGGATCAGCAACTTCACCGACCTGGACGCGCTGGGCTTGGAGCCCGACCTCGACGTGACCTTCGTGTCGGACCCGCGCGACCTCGGCGACGCGGACCTGGTGGTGCTGCCCGGGACCCGCGCCACGATCAGCGACCTGGCGTGGCTGCGGTCGCGCGGCCTGGACGTCGCGGTCATCGAGCATGCGCGACGCGGACGACCGGTGCTGGGGATCTGCGGCGGCTGCCAGATGCTGGGCCGCACGATCTCCGACATCGACGGGATCGAGGGGTCCTCCGGAGCCGTGGTGGAGGGGCTCGGCCTGCTCGACCACACCACCACGTTCGTGGCGGAGAAGACGCTGCGGCTGCACACGCCGGCCGGCTACGAGATCCACCACGGCCGGGTCACCGGTCCGACCGCGCGGGGCAACATCATCGGGACGATGGTGCACGGGTCGCTCGAGGACGACGCGACCCGCGCTGAGTTCCTGCAGCGGCATCTCGGCATCGCTTCACGCGCCTCGTTCCCGGCCGCCCGGGCGCGGCGGATCGACCTGATCGCTGACCTCGTCGAGGAGCACCTCGACGTGGACGCGCTGCTGTCGCTGGCGCGCGACGGTGCGCCTCACGGACTGAGGATCCTGCCGTGAGGGTGCTGCTGCTGGGTGGCACCGGCGAGGCGCGCGAGCTGGCGGCGCTGCTCGTCGACGTCGGCGTCGACGTGATGTCGTCACTGGCCGGGCGCGTGGCCGAGCCCCGGCTGCCGGTCGGCCCGGTACGGATCGGCGGGTTCGGCGGGGTGGCCGGACTGCGGGCTGCACTGGCCGACTTCGACGTGGTCGTCGACGCGACTCACCCGTTCGCGCGGGGCATGTCGGCCAACGCCGTCGAGGCCTGCGCGGCCGAGGACGTGCCGCTGGTCCGGCTGGAGCGCGCGGGCTGGCCGCCCGACCCCACCTGGAGGTACGTCGACACCCACGACGAGGCCGCCGAGTGCGCCGCGCTGCTGGGCTACCGGCCGTTCCTGACCGTCGGGCGCCAGGAGCTGGCCCGCTTCGTGCCGGCGCTGGGCTCGTCGGCCGCACTGGCACGGGTGGTGGACCGACCGTCGATCGACCTGCCCGAGACCTGGACCCTCGTGAACAGCCGCGGCCCCTACACGCTCGCGGGCGAGCTCGCCCTGATGCGCTCGCACCGGGTCGACGTCCTCGTCACCAAGGACTCCGGCGGGTCGCACACCTGGCCCAAGATGCAGGCCGCCGGGGAGCTGGAGATCCCGGTCGTCGTGGTACGACGCCCACCACCGCCGTCGGGGGTCCAGGTCGTGGCGACCGCAGCGGAGGCCCTTGCCGCGCTCACCTGTGGATAGCCGTTCGCGATCACCGCGGCTGTGGTCGACCCTGGGGCGATGTACGACGCGGTCTACCACCCCTTCCGGTCCCCCAGCTCCTCCGACAACGCGGACATCGCGACCGACGCGGTGCTGTTGTCGCTGGAGGCCGGCGGGGTGGAGCAGATCTCCCTGAGCACGGTCGCCCGCAGCGAGGGCCGAACCGCGTCGGCCCTCCACCACCGGCACGGCAGCCGCGCGCAGTTCCTGGAGGTGGTCGTCGGACGGTTCTGCCGACGCTGGATCCAGTGGGTGCACGGCGCCGGCTTCGCGGGCAGCCTCCCCATCCGACTGCCGGAGGGAGACGACGAGCTGCTCGGCATGCGGGCGTGGCCGATGATCTGCGCGGTCGCCGAGGGCGAGCGTCGCGCCGGGCGGCCGGCGTGCGCCGAGCTCGTCGCGGACGTGCGCCGGGACGAACGTCTGCACGTGCGCGACTGCCTCCGCGCGCGCAGAGCCGACCGGCTCCCGCCGAGCGACCACCACCTCGAGGTCGTGATGTCGCTGGCCGAGGGCATCCGCGCCAGCATCGCCGACCCGGACCGAGGCGTCACGCTGACGGAGGGGCGGGCGATCCTGACCGAGACGATCCAGCAGCTGCTCGGGGTCGCGCTCGAGCCCCACGTCTCCTGGCCCGAGCCGTGAAACGACGCCGAGGGCGCCGGCTGAGGGGCGCACCCCCGCGACCTCACTCACGTGTGAGTGAATTCGATTCACTCACACGTGAGTGAGGTTGCGCAGGTATCCCTCTCAGCGGCGGCGGCCCTCAGACCAGAGCGGCTGCCCGCTCCTCGACCGCGGCCGGACGCAGGACCCGGTCCGCAAGGGGTGCGAAGACCAGCGCGATCGTGCCGAAGAGCAGCACCTGGCTGAGGATCGCGTCGACCCGGAACTTCGCGAGGACGTCGGCCGGGAAGCCGTCGGGGGTCTCGTGGAAGCCCGGCAGCGCCCAGAAGAGCAGGCCCATCACGACCGCGTAGCCGAGGCCCGTGACGAGCACCGTGCGGTAGAGGCTGAGGCGGCGGCGCAGCTGCTGGCCGACGTACACAGCCAGGAAGAGCGCGAGGCACGAGACCGCGACGGTGATGAGGAACGCGGCGCCGCGGTCACGGATCGTGTCGGGGTCGCCGATGGCTGGTGGGTTGGCGGGGTACTTCAGGAACGGCACCGCGAAGACGCCGACGAAGTAGAACGCCGGCACCAGCAGGGCGAGCGGGAACGGCCGGACCTGACCGGTGCGACCGATCGCGATGACGTATCCGACGGCGACGAGCGCACCCATCGCGACGCCGAACAGGATCATCCCGGCTCCCAACCCGACCAGCGACTGGATGGACCGGCTGACCAGCTCCTCCCCGTGCTCGTGGGAGTGGGCATCCTCGAAGTCGATGGACTGTTGGATGAGGGGCTCCGCGAAGAGGCGCGCGAAGACGAAGGCGACGACGCCCGCGACGGCTCCGGACAGCGCGCCGCGGACCAGCAGCTGTTTCACCATGTTCTGTTGTTCTCCTGCCGGCTGGGGATCAGTGGCAGGGGAAGCCCATGAGGTGACGGCCGTCGTGGAAGAACTCGTGCAGCAGCATGCTCTTGCCCGACAGCGACATGGCGCCCTCGTCGATGCCGATGAAGTAGTAGGCCATCAGCGCGAGGAACGCGACGCCGACCAGCAGCGCGACGGTCTTGACGTTGACGGAGACCAGCGGGGTGCTGATCGGGCCGGCGGACGGGGTGATAGCAGACGTGTTGCTCACGTGATGCTCCTTCAGGAATACAACGTTCCCTTGTTGGGCGGTCAACACGGCGGCGGAAGATCTGACTTCGGAGCCTCGGCGGTTCCTCACAGTGGCGTGACCGTGCCAGATTCTCACTGGCTTCCTCACGTCCGTCGTGCGTTGCGACCCTATCGGTTCAGCCGGTGGCTGGCGAGAGGCTGTCCGCCGACGAGATGCTCTGTGACGATCGTCGCGGCGGCGGCGGGGTCGAGGCCGCCGTACCAGACGTCATCGGGCTGCACGCTGACCACGGGAGCCTGGTTGCACGGGAACTGACAGCCGGTGTGGACGAGCAGGACGTCGTCGTCGCCCAGCTCGTGCTCCATCATGGCCAGGATCATCGAGCGCAGGTTCTCGACCGCCCCCTTGGCGGTGCAGCGGGGGCCACGGCAGATGTTGACCTGGTGCCGGTGGCCGCTGACCTGCTCCCAGGCGTCGGAGGTCAGGCCGGGTTCGTACGACGTGATCGGGCGGGTCTCCATCGGCAGGTCGGTCAGGTCGTCGGCGAGCCGCTTCGCGACCCGCAGGTCGGGCTTGTGCCCGGCCCGCTCGCGCCACCAGTGGGCGGCGATGCGGGAGAGCCACGACTGGCCGGGACCGAGCGGGCCGAGGCTCACCCCGACCAGGGTGATCGTCTCGTGGCCCTCGTCGGCCAGTCGGGTGAGCTCGGCGGACAGGCTGGGGTCGGCCATCTGCAGGAACGCCACTGTCGCGCCGAGCTCGCGGGCGGTCGCCAGGAGGTCGTCACGGCGGTCGACGTCGGCCACGGACATGCCGACCAGGACGGTGGCGCTCACCTCGCCCTCCCGACGGCGGCAACGGCTGCGGCGACCAGCGCGGCGCCGAGGCCGACGCGGGAGGCGAGACGGGTGGCGCGCGGGATGTCCTGCGGGCCGGGCGGGCGGCCGGCGCCCATGTGGGCGCGGTGCTCGACCCGGTCCCCGTCGTAGGTGTTCGTGCCGCCGAGCCGGATGCCGAGCGAGCCGGCGAAGGTGGACTCGACGACGCCGGCGTTCGGGCTGGGGTGCGCGGACGCGTCGCGGCGCCAGGCTCGGAGCGCGGCGGCCGGGCGTCCGCCGCCGGCGGTGGCGAGCACGCCCGCGAGGCGCGAGCCGGGGAGGTTGACGACGTCGTCGAAGCGCGCGCTCGCCCAGCCGAAGTGCTCGTAGCGGGTGTTGTGGTGGCCGACCATGGCGTCGAGGGTGTTGGCCGCGCGGTAGCCGAGCAGGCCGGGGGCTCCGGCGACCGCGCCCCAGAACAGCGGGGCCACGACGGCGTCGGAGGTGTTCTCGGCGACCGACTCGATGACCGCGCGGGCGACCTCGTCCTCGGTGAGGGCCGAGGTGTCGCGGCCGACCAGGTGGGTCAGGCGCTGCCGGGCGGCCGCGAGGTCACCTGCGGCGAGGTGCGCGTGCACGGCGGTCGCCTCGCGCTCCAGGCTGCGTCCGCCGAGGACTGCCCAGGTGGCGATCGCCGTGGTGGTCGTGGTGCGGGGCAGGGCCGCGCCGAGGGCGACCGCTCCCCCGACCAGGATCGTGGTGTGCACGATGCCCGCGCGGCGTGCGTCGGCATAGGTGCGCCGCTCCACGACACCTGCCAGGTTGCCGAAGCCGGCGACAGGGTGGAACCGGCGCGGGTCGCCGAGAGCGCGGTCGGCGGCGTACCCCAGCAGCAGGCCGAGCGCCCTACTCATCGAGGGCCACCAGCAGCTTGTCGGCGAGGTCGGGGGGCCTCACCGCGATCCGCACCCAGGACGCGTCCAGGCCCGGGAACGTGTCGGCTCGGCGTACGGCGATGCCACGCTCGCGCAGCTGCTCGCGGACCTCTGCGCCGACCTGCGCGAGCACGAAGGACGCCTCGGACGGGACGCGTCGGATGCCGCGGGCGTCCAGGCCCGCCTCGAGGTGCGCGCGCCAGCCCGCGATCGTCGTCGCGCGGTCGTGCGCCTCGGCGCGGGCGGTGTCGCTCAGGCACGCGACCGTCGCGGCGAGCGCCGGCGCGGCGACCGACCACGGCGGCTGGTGTCGCTCGAGCTCGGCGACCAGGGCGGCGTCGCCGATGACGTACCCCGCCCGGATGCCGGGGATCGACCAGTGCTTGGTGAGGCTGCGGATGACGAGCAGGCCGGTCTCGCGGAGGCCGGTGAGCGTCTCGGGCTCGCCGGGCACCGCGTCGAGGAACGCCTCGTCCACGACGACCACGCGGCCGGGGCGGAGGAGCGCCCGGAGGTGGTCGGCCGGGTGGAGGACCCCGGTCGGGTTGGTCGGGTTGCCGACGACGACCAGGTCGGCGTCGTCGGGGATGGCTGCCGAGCTCAGCGCGAAGGCGGGGGCGGCGCAGAGCGCCTCGGTGACCTCGTGACCGGCGGCGACGAGCGCGGCGTGCGGCTCGGTGAACTGCGGGTGCACCACGACCGGGCGCCGCCACGGGCGCATCCGCGCGACCAGGGTGAAGGCCTCGGCGGCGCCGGAGGTCGGGAGCACCTCGGTGACGTCGCGTCGATGGGCGGTGGCGATGGCCTGACGGGCTTCGACGTTGCTGGGGTAGGTCCCGCTCGCGTCGACGGCGTCGTGGAGGGCGCGGTCGAGCCAGGCGGGCCGCGGGCCGGAGAAGACGTTGACGGCGAAGTCGAGCAGACCCGCACCGGTCTCGACGTCACCGTGGTGGAGGAGCGGATCATCCACGGGCACGGACCGCCTCGACGAACCGCACGGCGAGCTCGGGGTGACCGGCCCAGTGCGTGTGGAGGTACGACGCGTGCAGGGTCGGCGATGCCCATCCGGTGGGCGCGCCGTCGACGACCCACGCCGGGGCGGGGCCGGCCGCGGGGACGGTCGCCGTCCGGTGGAACTCGTGGCCGGCGACCCGCTCCCCGACGCGGGTCAGGAGGGAGTCCGTCGTGGCCTCGGCCACCGGGTAGCGCAGGGTGAGGCGCTCGGCCATCGCGGCGTCGGTCTTGACCGCACCCGCCATGGGGACGCCGTCCAGCGACTGCGCCAGCAGCAGCAGCCCCGCGCACTCGGCGACCGTCGGCACCCCGTCGGCCACGGCGGCGCGGATCTCGTCGAGCAGCGGTCGGTTGGCGGCCAGCTGCTCGGCGTACACCTCGGGGAAGCCGCCGCCGAGGTAGAGGCCCGCAGTTGCTTGCCCGCGAGCAACCGGTTGCCTGCCCGCAAGCAGCCGGCGGTTGGTGAGGGGGTCGAACGAGACCACCTCGCAGCCCGCGGCCCGGAGCAGCTCCTCGGTCTCGGCGTAGCGGAAGGTGAAGGCCCGGCCGCCGGCCATGGCCACCACGGGGCGGTCCGACGAGTCCGAGGAGGCACCGAGGCCGGCAGCAGCGAGCTCGGCGGCGGGGTCCCAGGCGACACCCTCCAGCGGCGGGGCGGACCGCGCGACGGCGAGGAGGGCGGCGAGGTCGACGTGGCGGCCGACGTACTCCCCCAGCGCGGCGATCGTCGCCTCCGACTCGCCGCGCTCGGCGGCGGGGACGAGGCCGAGGTGCCGCGACGGCTTCGCGAAGGAGGCGTCGCGCGGCACCGCACCCAGCACCGGCAGTCCCACGCCCTCGAGCGCCGCAGTGATCTCAGCGGTGTTGCGCGCCGAGCCGACCTGGTTGAGCACGACCCCCGCGATCCGCACCGAGGGGTCGAACGCGGCCATGCCTGCGGCGATCGCCGCGACCGTCCGCGACTGGCGGGCGACGTCGAGCACCAGCACGACGGGCGCGGACAGCAGGCCCGCCACGTGCGCGGTCGAGGCGAAGCCGGAGGTGCCGAGGCGGCCGTCGTACAGGCCCATCACGCCTTCGAGCACGGCGACGTCCGCACCACGCGCGCCGTGCAGGAACAGGGGCACGATCCGCGACTCCCCCACCAGGTGCGGGTCGAGGTTGCGGCCGGGCCGGCCGGTCGCGAGGGCGTGGTAGCCGGGGTCGATGTAGTCGGGTCCGACCTTGTGCCCGCTCACGACGGACCCTGCGGCACGCAGTGCCGCCATCAGCCCAGTGGCGATCGTGGTCTTGCCCTGGCCGGTCGACGGTGCGGCGATGACCAACCGCGCTACCACTCGATGCCCCTCTGGCCCTTCTGCCCGGCGTCCATGGGGTGCTTGATCTTGGTCATCTCGGTGACGAGGTCGGCCACCTCGATGATCTCGGGCGCCACGTCGCGCCCGGTGATGACGACGTGCTGGTGGCCCGGCCGGCCGCGCAGGAACTCCGCCACCTCGGCCGCGGGGATCCAACCCCACTTCACCGGGTAGGCGAACTCGTCGAGGATGTAGAGGTCGTGCTCCTCGGCCAGGATCCGGCGCTTGATCTCGGCCCAGCCGTCCCGCGCCACCTGGGCGTGGTCCTCGTCGTCGCCCTTCTTGCGCGACCACGACCAGCCGTCGCCCATCTTGTTCCACTGCACCGGGCCGCCGACCCCGGTCTCCTCGTGCAGCCTGCCCAGCGCCAGGTACGCCGTCTCCTCCCCGACCTTCCACTTCGCCGACTTCACGAACTGGAAGACCGCGACGTTCCAGCCCTGGTTCCAGCCGCGCAGCCCGAGCCCGAAGGCGGCCGTCGACTTCCCCTTGTTCTCGCCGGTGTGGACGATCGTCAGCGGCCGGTTTCGGCGCTGGCGCGTGGTCAGGCCGTCGTCAGGGACGTTGGTCGGCACTCCCTGCGGCATCTCAGGCCACCTTCCGGGTCACGGTGGACGCGAGCGTCTCGGCGCTCACCTCGGCCACGGGCAGGTGCTCGGCGCCCAGCGTCTCCGCCAGCCGTGCCGCCAGCCCCAACCGCAGCGGTCCGGTCTCGCTGTCCACCACGACGGTCGCGACACCGAGCCCGGCGACGTACGCCGCCGCCTGCTGGCTCCGCGCCACCGCGTCCGCGCCGCCGGTCGCCCGGCCGTCGGTGACGACCACGAGCAGCGGGCGCAGCCGTGGGTCGCGCAGCCGCTCGCGCTGCAGCACCTTCGCCGCCTCCAGCAGTCCTTCGGCGAGGGGCGTGCGGCCGCCGGCCGGCAGCTCCTCGAGCCGCGCCGCCGCCACGTCGACCGAGTGCGTCGGCGGCAGCGCCACGTCCGTCGTCATGCCGCGGAAGGTCACCAGCCCGACCTTGTCGCGCCGGCGGTAGGCGTCGAGCAACAGCGACAGGATCGCGGTCTTCACCTGGGTCATCCGCTTGCGCGCGGCCATCGAGCCGGACGCGTCGACGCAGAAGAGCACCAGGTTCGCCTCGCGGCCCTCCCGTACGGCGACGCGCAGGTCGCGCGGCTCCAGGACGCGCGTGCCGCGGGCCGCCGCGGCCTTCAGGGTCTCGACCAGGTGCAGCGAGCCGTCGCCGCCGGGTCGTGCCCCGACCCGGCGTCCGCTGGTCGCGATCGCGCGGCTGCGCCGGCCCGCCTGGCCGGCGCCGAGACCGGCCACCTTGAGCAGCTTCGGTCGGTACGGCGTGCCGGTGGCGGCGGTGGTCTCCTGGCTCGCTGCACTCCCCGTGGCCGGCGCCTCGGGGGCCTCGCCCTGGCTCGCTTCGCTCGGCTCGCGCTCGGACTGCTCGCTCGCTTCGCTCGCATTGCCCTCCGACTCGCCCTCGCTCGCTTCGCTCGCGTCGGGCTCGTCGGTTGGCTCCGGCGGCAGCTCCTCGTCGCCGAGCAGCTGGTCGAGCAGGTCCTCGTCCAGCCCCGGAGCGTCGAACGGGTTGCGTCGACGCCGGTGCGGGAGGGCCAGCAGCGCGGCCCGCCGGATGTCCGCGCGCGTCACCTCGTCGCGGCCGGCCCACGCCGCGTGGGCGACGGCGGTGCGGGCGGTGACGATGTCGGCACGCAGCCCGTCGACCTCGAACGCCGCGCAGATCTCGGCGATCTTGAGCAGCGCCGCATCGCCGAGCAGCACCTTCGCCACCCGCTCGCGCGCGTGCTCGACCCGCTCGGTGAAGGCGGCCTCGGCGGCGGCGTACCCGGCGGCGAACACCTCGGGGTCGGCGTCGTACGCCATCCGGCGGCGGACCACGTCGACGCGCAGCCCGGGGTCACGCGGCGCGGCCACCTCGACCGTGAGGCCGAACCGGTCGAGCAGCTGCGGGCGCAGCTCGCCCTCCTCGGGGTTCATGGTGCCGATCAGCACGAACCGCGCGTCGTGCTCGACCGAGATGCCGTCGCGCTCGACCGTCACCCGACCCATCGCGGCGGCGTCGAGCAGCAGGTCGACCAGGTGGTCGTGCAGCAGGTTGACCTCGTCGACGTACAGCAGGCCCCCGTGGGCGCGGGCCAGGAGCCCCTGCTCGACCTGGATCCGTCCCTCGGTCAGGGCGGACTCCAGCTGGATCGAGCCGATCACCCGGTCCTCGGTCGCGCCGATGGGCAGCTCGACGAGCGGGGGGAACAGCGCGCCGAGCGCCCGCACGCTCGTCGACTTCGCCGTCCCCTTCTCGCCGCGGACCAGGACGCCGCCGATCTCCGGGCTGATCGTCGTCAGCACCAGCGCGAGGCCCATGTCGTCGAGGTCGTCGGCCGCGCAGCCGACGATGGCCGAAAAGGGGTAGTGCAGTGGCATGTGAGGCTCCCGCTCGCTTCGCCATCGTTGACATGGTCGGGCGCGAGGCCGGTCTTCGGACTGTCACCGCAGCGGGCCTGTGCCGGAGTTCCACCGGCTTCCCAGATTCTCCCGTCAGGTCGAAACCCTCGGGGCACCTCGTGCCGCGGCCACGATAGCGTCACTGCCCATGTCCGCCGCCACGCCCTCCCTCCACGTGATCGGGATCGGCGCCGACGGCTGGGACGGGCTGAGCCCGGCGACCCGCGCCCGGGTCCGCGCCGCAGCGGTCGTCCTGGGCGGTCCGCGCCACCTGAACCTGCTGCCCGCCGAGGTCATCGGACGCCGCGTTCCGTGGCCGTCGCCGCTGCGGGACGGGCTCCCCGCGCTGCTCGCCTCGCTCGACGACGGACCGGTGGTCGCCCTCGCCTCGGGCGATCCCCTCGTCTCCGGCATCGGTACGACGCTGCTCGGCCTGCTCCCGCCCGGCAGCGTGACCATCGAGCCGGCGATCTCCTCGGTCGCCCTCGCCCGGGCCGCGATGGGCTGGCCCGCGGAGTCCTGCGCGGTGGTCAGCGTCGTCGGCCGGGACGTGGCCCTCGTGGCCCGCGAGCTCGCCCCCGGCCGCCGGATCCTGGTGCTCTCCTCCGACGAGAACACGCCGGCGGAGATCGCCGAGCTCCTCGTCGAGGCCAGGTTCGGCGCCTCCAGCGTCACCGTCCTCGGTGACCTCGGCTCGGACGCGGAGACCACCACGAGCGCGACCGCCGCCACCCTCGCCGGCCCCTTCCCCCGCCTCAACGTCGTGGCGGTCGCGTGCGCGGGACCGCGCGCCCACGGCTGGACCGCAGGTCTTCCGGACGACGCCTTCGAGCACGACGGCCAGCTGACCAAGCGCGACCTCCGTGCCTCCGCGCTCTCCCGCCTCGCCCCCACGCCCGGCGAGCACCTGTGGGACGTCGGCGCGGGCGCCGGCTCGATCGGGATCGAGTGGATGCGTGCCCACCCCACCTGCACCGCGACGGCGGTCGAGGCCGACCCCGAGCGGGCGGCGCGGATCGTGCGCAACGCCCGCGCCCTCGGCGTACCGGACCTGGAGGTGGTCGTCGGGCGAGCGCCTGAGGCCCTCGAGGACCTGGCCCGGCCGGACGCGGTCTTCATCGGTGGCGGTGCCACCCGGCCGGGAGTCGTCGACACCTGCCTCGCGGCACTCCGACCGGGCGGGCGCCTCGTCGCGCACGGGGTGACGCTCGAGACCGAGCACCTGCTCGCGACGCTGCACCGCCAGCACGGCGGCGAGCTCACCCGGATCGCCGTCGAGACGACGGCACCCGTCGGCACGTTCACCGGCTGGACGCCGGCACGCACCGTCACGCAGTGGATCTGCGCGCACTGACCGCCCCCCAGGAACGGTCAGGCGCTCAGACCTCCTGCTGCGTGGTAGTACTCCTCGTGCAGGACCGAGGACAGCGGCGAACGGTGTCGCCATCCCGAGGCCGGTGCATCCGCCGCATCCCCGTCGACGGCGCCCAGGCAGAGCCAGGCGACCGGTCGCACGTGGTCGGGCATCGCGACGAGCGATCGCAGGAACTCCTCGCGCCACGAGCTCACCCACCGGACCCCGAGGTCCTCGGCGGCGGCCGCGAGCGACAGGTTCTGGATCGCGCACAGCACGGCGGACAGCCCGCCGCGCGCCGGATCGTGACCGACGACGACCCCCACGCCGCACGCCGTCACGGCCGCGACCTCCCCCACGTCGACGGCGTCGAGGCGTTCCTGCTCGAGTTCGACGTGCTCGGCGAACACCCGCAGCGCCAGGGGTGATCGGACGAGGACGAAGCTTCCGCAGTGGACGGCCGACAGCACACGGTCGAGTACCCGCGGTGGGAGGGGCGTTCCGGTGGCCATACGACCACGCTAGGTCGGCGTCCTTGTACGAAGGTTGGACGACGAGGCGCCGCCGCTCAGGCCCGGTAGGTCTCCTCGTGCAGCACCGACGCGATCGGCGAACGGTGTCGCCAGCCGTACCGCTCCAGGTCCGGTACGTCGGGCAGCCCCTCGACCGCGCCCACGCACAGCCAGGCCACCGGTCGCACGTGGTCGGGCATGCCGACCAGGTCGCGCAGGAACTCCTCGCGGTAGAAGCTGACCCAGCCCACGCCGAGGCCCTCGGCGGTGGCGGCGAGCCAGAGGTTCTGGATGGCGCAGACCACCGAGTAGAGACCGGCGTCGGCGATCGCGTGCCGGCCGAGCACGTTCGGGCCGCCGCGGGTGGGGTCGTAGCCGACGACGATGCCGAGGCCGGACTCGCGGATGCCCTCGACCTTGATCCGGTTGAACGTCTCCAGCCGCTCCCCCTCCAGCGTCGCGGCGTAGGTGTCGCGCTCGGTGGCGACGTGCTCGGCGAACGCGTCGAGCGTGCCGGCGGAGCGCACCAGCACGAAGTCCCACGGCTGGCTCATCCCGACACTCGGGGCGCAGTGGGCCGCGGACAGGACGCGGTCCAGAACCTCCGGCGCGACTGGGGCTCCGGTGAACTCGCGCCGGGTGTCGCGGCGGCGGTTGATGACGTCGTACAGGCCTTCGTCGGGGACGGTCACGGTCAACGCTGGACGCTCCTGTCGCGGGCGCAGTCGTAGAGGTGGGACTCGCCGCCGGGCCGCGGGTCCAGGGCCCGACCCACCAGGATCACGGCGGCCTGGCGCAGTCCGGCGGCCTCCACGTCGTCGGCGATGGTGCCGACGGTGCCGCGCAGCACGAGCTCGTCCGGCTGGCTGGCCCGGAACACCACGACGACCGGGCAGTCGGCACCGTGCGTGGGCACGAGCTCGGCCATCAGCTCACGGGTCCGGGTGATCGCCAGGTGCAGCACCAGCGTCGCCCCGGTCGCGGCGAAGGCCGCCAGCGACTCCGTCGACGGCATCGCGGTCGAGCGCTGCTGGGTGCGGGTCAGCACCACGGACTGGGAGATCAGCGGCACGGTCAGCTCCCGGCCGACGGCGGCCGCCGCGGCGGCGTACGCCGGCACGCCGGGCGTCACGTCCCACGGCACCCCGGCCGCGTCCAGCCGCCGGGTCTGCTCGGCCAGGGCGGAGTAGACCGACAGGTCACCGGAGGCGAGGCGCACGACCCCCTGGCCGGCGGCGTGGGCCTCGACCAGCACGGTGGTGATGGCGTCGAGGTCGAGGTCCTGGGTGTCGACCAGCCGCGCCGTGGGACTGACGAGGGTGAGCACCTCGGGGTCCAGGTAGGTGCCGGGGAAGAGCACCACGTCGGCGTCAGCGAGCAGGCGCGTGGCGCGCACGGTCAGCAGGTCAGCCGCGCCGGGACCGGCCCCCACGAAGTGGATCGTCACCGCACGTACCTCGGGGTCCACACGCCCGCGGGGCTGACCCGAGTGCCCTCGGCCCCCACGATCAGCAGGCACTTCATGTCGATCGTCGTCGGGTCGAGCTCGGCCAGCGTGGTGACCTCGAGCGACTCCTCGGACCGCCCCACATCACGGCCCACCACGACGACGGTGTCGGGCTTGCGGTGCTCGAGCAGCACGTCGCGCGCGGTCGCGATCTGCTCGGTCCGGCTGCGCGAGGCGGGGTTGTAGATTGCGAGCACCAGGTCGGCCTCGGCGATGGCACGCAGCCTGCGCTCGACGACCTCCCACGGCTTGAGCCGGTCGGAGAGGGACACCACGGCGAAGTCGGCGCCGATCGGAGCGCCCGCGCGGGCGGCGACGGCCTGGACGGCGCTCACGCCCGGGAGCACCCGGATCGGCACGTCGGCGTACGCCGGGTCCTCGGCGGCCTCGAACACGGCGGCGGCCATGCCGAACACGCCCGCATCGCCACCGGAGACGACCGCGACCCGCTCGCCGGCCTTCGCCAGCTCGAGCGCGTCCCGCGCCCGGTCCACCTCGACGGTGTTGCCGGAGGCGTGCCGGGTGAGGCCCGCGCGCTGCGGCACCCGGGCGACGTACGGCGCGTAGCCGACCACGTGGTCGACCTCGGCGAGGGCGGCACTCACCTCCGGGGTGATCCAGTGGTCCGGGCCGGGGCCGAGGCCGACGACGAGCAGCTCGCGCGCAGGGTCGTTGGTCGAGTAGCCGCGAGCGCCAGCGAGCGGCGTATCGAGACCAACACGGAGTCGCTCCGGAGATCGATCACCTGCCGTGTCCCCCGGCACCACGACCAAGGAGAAGTAGGGCACGGTGTCGGCGTCGACCTCGGCCACCGGCAGCCGCCGCTCGTCGGCCTGGGACGCGCGCTCGACGTACCAGGCACCCTCGAGCCGACCGGCCACCGCCAGCGCGCGCCGCACGGCCGGGAAGGTCCGGCCGAGCTTCATGATGATCGCGCCGTCGGTGTCGGCGAGGCGCCGGGCGAGCTCGGGCTCGGGCAGCGTCCCGGGCAGCACCGTGAGCACGTCGGTCTGGCGCACCAGCGGCGTCGAGACCGCCGCGGTCGCCGCGGAGAAGGCCGGGACGCCCGGCACCACCGCGGTCTCGTAGACCCCGGAGAACCGGTCGTGCAGGTACATCGAGGAGCCGTAGAACAGCGGGTCGCCCTCGGCCAGCAGCACCACCGAGCGACCGGCGTCCAGGTGCGCACCGAGCCGGACGGCGCAGGCCTCGTAGAAGTCCGCCAGCGCGCCGACGTACCCACCCGGGTGGTCGGTCGAGCCGGTCGTGACCGGGTAGCGCAGCTCCTCCTCGATCGCTCCCTCCGGGATGAACGAGGCCGCGATCCGCCGTGCGTGGGACTGCTTCGAGACACCCGCGTGGTAGGCGACCACCTCCGCCGACCCGATCAGCCGGGCCGCCTTGAGCGTCATCAGCTCCGGGTCGCCGGGGCCGATCCCGACGACGGTGAAGGTGCCGTTCACTCCGCCTCCTGGGCGATCGCGTTGAGGGCGGACGAGGTCATCGCCGAGCCGCCCCGGCGCCCCCGCACCGTGACGTAGGGGAGGTCGATACCGTGCTCGTCCGCGAAGCCGATGAGCGCCTCCTTGGACTCGGCCGCACCGATGAAGCCGACCGGGCACCCGACGATGGCGGCCGGCCGCGGGCCGCCGTCGAGGATCATCTCGAGCAGGTGGAACAGCGCGGTCGGCGCGTTGCCGATGGCCACGACCGCGCCCTCGAGTCGGGGCTCCCACAGCGAGACCGCGGCGGCGGTGCGGGTCGTCGCCCACTCCTTCGCCAGCCCGGGCACCGCGGGGTCGTTGAGCAGGCAGAGCACGTCGTTGTCCCGGGGCAGCCGCGCCCGCGTCACGCCGGTCGCGACCATCGTCGCGTCGCACAGGATCGGCGCGCCCGCCTCGAGCGCCCCGCGCGCGGCCGCCATCAGGCCCGGGTGGACGACGAGGTCCTGGGCCAGGTCGACCTGCCCGCTGCCGTGGATCATCCGCACGGCCAGCTTCTCGGCGTCGGCCGGCACCGCGGACAGGTCGGCCTCGCGGCGGATCGTCGCGAAGGAGTCGACGTAGATCGCGGGGCCCGCGTCGACGTACGGGTAGCGACGGGTGGGCCGGTTCATCGGATCTCCTCGGTCAGGGCGGGAAGCAGCAGGCCACGCCACGGCGTGACGACGAGTGGTCCGTCGGGCAGCGCCTCGACGGCGGCGCGGTCCAGGCCCTCGTCCGGTACGGCGAGGTGCCGCTCGTCGTACGGGAGCGGCCCGGAGGGCGCGGGCACCCGGGGGTCCGGCTCGACGGGTGCGGTCAGCGGCTCGGCGAGCTCGCGGACGTGCCACGGCGCGGTCGGACCGCTCCCCCGGGCCCGCACGAAGTCGACCGCGAGGCCGGCCAGCCGGGCCGCCGCCTCCTCCAGCCTTACGACGTCCCCCCACCCGTCACCGACGCGCAGCTGCGCCTCGGTGTCGGACAGCACCACCAGACCCAGGTCGCACGACCGCTCCACCAGGTCGCCGCTGCCGTCGTCGAGCACGAACAGGAAGCGCGCGGACAGCCCGGCCAGCACGGGATCCGCGCACAGCCGCCGGTCGAGCTCGTCGAGCAGGGCTCCCCACCGGTGGTCGAGCCTGTCGAGACCGGGCGAGGCCAGCACGTTGCGCACGAGCTCGTGGCTGCGGGTCGGCAGCAGCCCGGTGTCCTGCAGCGCCCGCAGCGCGGCCGGGGTGAGTGCGCGGTCGAGGCCGGAGAAGCCGCGCACCTGCAGGTTGGCCCGGCCGGTGACGTGGATCCGTCCGTCGGCGTACTCCTCCGCCACCGCGACCAACGACCGCAGCGTCGCCGCGGACACCCGCCCGCCGATCAGCCGCAGCCGCACCAGCAGCCCGTCGGACGCCGGCCACGGGCGCAGCGCACCGGGGCACAGATCGGCTCGGGTCCGACTCACTGGAGACCTTTTCTGGCCAGGGCCCGTTCGCGGGGCTCACGTCGACCACGCGGCGGTCGCCGCGAGGTGCCAGCAGGTGTTCGGACTCGGGAAGACTCCCTCACCGTTGCGCGTCAGTCCCGGACTTCCACCGGGTTCCCCAACTAGCCGTCACAGGGTAACGCCGCGCGCGCCTCAGCCTGACATCGGTCTTGCCGCCAGACCGAGGCGGGACCTACGGAAGGCAACGGCGAGCGCGGCAGCGCGGCGCCGCCGGCGCTGAGCCGGGGTTCCGCCACAACCGAGCGGAGCGAGGGCGTGGGTGAACCCCGGGATGCGCCGATCAGCGGCGACGCGCTCGCGCCCAACTAGTTCACCTGCCTGTCGCGGCCGTCCCAATACGGCGCCCGCAGCTTGAACTTCTGCAGCTTGCCGGTCGCCGTGCGGGCCAGCTCCTCGCGGAACTCCACCGTGGTGGGGGCCTTGTAGCGGGCCAGCCGCTCCTTGCAGTACTCGATGACGTCGGCCTCGGTCAGCGTCGACCCCGGCGCCACGACGACGAGCGCCTTGATGGTCTCGCCCCACTTGTCGTCGGGGACGCCGATGACGGCGACCTCGTTGACCTCGGGGTGGCTGAAGATGACGTCCTCGACCTCGATCGAGGAGACGTTCTCGCCGCCGGTGATGATGACGTCCTTCTTGCGGTCGGCGATGGTCAGGTAGCCGTCGTCGCCGATCGTGCCGCCGTCACCGGTGTGGAACCAGCCGTCGCCGAGCGCCTTGTCGGTCTCGTCGGGCCGCTCCCAGTAGCCGTCGAGCACGACGTTGGAGCGGGCAAGGACCTCGCCCTCGGCGTCGACCTGCAGCGTCACCCCGAGCGCGGGCGCACCGGCGCGGACCAGCTTCGCGGCGCGCTCCTCGTCGGACAGGTCGTCCCACTCGGCCCGACCGCGGTTGATGGTCAGCAGCGGCGAGGTCTCGGTGAGGCCGTAGATCTGGATGAACTCCCAGCCCAGCTCGCGCTGGATGCGCAGGATCGTCTTGGTGGGCGGCGGCGCGCCGGCACAGATGATCCGCACCGTGTCCCGGCCCGGGATCTCGCCCTCCCAGGTCTGCGCGGCGTCGAGGATCGAGGCCACGACGGCCGGAGCGGCGCACATGAAGGTGACGCCGTGCCTCTCGATGCGGCGCAGGATCTCGGCGCCGTCGACCTTGCGCAGCACCACCTGGGGTACGCCGAGGCCGGTGGTCGTGAACGGCATGCCCCAGCCGTTCGCGTGGAACATCGGCAGCGTGTGCAGGTAGACGTCGCGGTCCGAGACACCGGCGTGCAGGCCGAAGGTGAGCGCGTTGACCCAGATGTTGCGGTGCGTCAGCTGCACGCCCTTGGGCCGGGCGGTCGTACCGGAGGTGTAGTTGATGGTGGCGGTGGCGTTCTCGTCGGCCTCCCACGGCCGCGGCGCGACGCCCTCGAGGTAGAGGTCCTCGTCGTTGCCGAGCACGAAGGTGTGCTCGCACTTCACGCCGGACAGGGAGTCCGCGACCTCCGGGTCGAGGTACAGCACCTGCGCGCCGGACTGCTCGACGATGTAGCTGACCTCGTCCGGCGAGAGCCGGAAGTTGATCGGCACGAGCACCCGGCCGTAGCCGGTGACGCCGAAGAAGGCGGTCATCAGCCGGGCGCTGTTGTGGGTCACCATCGCGACCCGGTCGCCCACCCCGATGCCGAGCGAGTCGAGCTTCGCGGCGAGCGCGGCGGCCCGCTCCGCCAGCTGCGCGTAGGTCAGGTCTCCCAGGCTCGGAGCCGGCTGGTCCGGCTCGTCGATGACACCGACCCGCTCGCCGTACACGGTGACGGCGCGGGCCAGGAAGTCGCTGGTGCTGAACGGGACGAACATGGGTGTGTGGCCTCCCTCACATCAAGATGGCACCAACCTAGTCCGCAGCACGACGGCCCCACACCCCCCGAAGGGGATGCGGGGCCGTCGTACCGGAACGCTCAGCCGGACAGGCTCACTGGATGCCCAGCTGCTGGTCGGCGACCTTCGCGAACTCGTCGGTGTAGGTCTTGCTCGGGTCCACGCTCGACACGTCGGTGCCGATCGTCTTCTCGGTGTCGGCGATGACCGCCGGACCGGTCGGCGGCATGATGCCGTCGGCGGTGTACTGACCGAAGTCCTGGGTCAGCGCCTTGATGTAGTCGGCCTTGGTGGTCAGGTCGTTCTGCACGTAGTCGGCCGGCATCTTGTCGGCGATCTGGGCGGGCGTGTGCGTGTGCATCCAGTGCAGGGTCGCCACGAGCGCGCTGACCACGGCCTGCGCCTCGGTCTTGTGCGAGTTCACCCAGTCGGTCCGGGTGAGCGCCGTGGCCGCGGGCCAGGCGCCGCCGAGGGCCTTCGTCGCGCCCGCGGTGGTGGCGAGGTCGACGGCCGAGTAGGCCAGACCCTTCTTCTCCAGACCGGTGACGGTCGGCTGGGTGGTCATCAGGCAGTCGATCGACCCCTGCTGCAGCTGGGCGATGGCCGGGCCGCCCGACCCGACGCCCTGGGTGTGGTAGTCGGCGTGCGAGACGCCGGCCTTCGCGGCGATGAGCTGGGTGAGCTCGTCGGTGCCCGACCCGATGTCGGTGACGCCCATCGTCTTGCCCTTGTAGTCGGCACCCGAGTGCACCCCGCTGTCGGTCGCGCACATCTCGCGCTCACCGGGGGCTCCGCCGAGCTGCACGATGCCCTCGACGTCCTTGCCCTGGGCCTGGAAGTCGAACGCGTGGATGTACCAGGCACCGGCGATGTCGACCTGGCCGGAGGCCATCGCGTCCTCGGCCCCCACACCGCCGTCGACCTCATCGGAGAGCTGCACGTCGACGCCGTACTTCTTGTAGTAGCCGAGCCGGTCGGCCAGCGTGAACGGCAGGTAGATCTGCTTGTCCAGACCACCGACCATGATCTTCACGATCGGCTCGCCGTTGGCGTTGGTGTGGCTGCCGCTGCCGCAGGCGGACAGGCCGCCGGCCAGCGACGCGGTGATCGCGACGGCGATCAGGGACTTCCTCAACATGATGGTTCCTTTCGAGCGTGAGGCTGTGTCGAGCTTGGGGAGGAAAATCAGAGACCGGCCGACTCGGTGCGGCTCGGCGGGCGCCAGGAGAGAAGGCGCTTCTCGACCATGCCGATCAACAGCTCAGCGCCGAGGACGCAGACCATGATCACGAGCATGCAGGCCCAGACGCCGCCCGGGTCGAATCGGTTCTGGGAGGTCTTGATGATCAGGCCGAGACCGCGCTGGGCGCCCAGCACCTCGCCGACGATGGCTCCGACGATGGCGAAGCCGAACGCGCTGTGCAGGCTCGCCGCGATCCAGGTGAAGGCCGACGGGAGCGTGACGTGCCGGACGATCTGCATCCGCGAGGCCCCGAGGACCTTGGCGTTGGCGAGGATGTTGCCGTCGACCTCGCGCACGCCCTGGAAGGCGTTGAAGAAGACGATGAAGAACACCAGCACCGCGGCCAGCGCGATCTTCGGAGCCGACCCGACCCCCATCGCGACGACGAAGATCGAGCCGAGGACGATGCGCGGGATCGCGTTGATCATCTTGATGTACGGGCCCAGGACGTTGGCCAGGTAGGCGCTCTGGCCCAAGAGCACGCCGACCACGACGCCGAGCACGGTGCCGATGCCGAAGCCGTAGACGGCCTCCTTCATCGTGGTCAGGATGTCGAACCAGAAGGACCCGTACGACGTGCCGTCGCGGAACAGCTCGATGAGCCGCTGGACGATGTCGGTCGGCCGCGAGTAGAAGAACGGGTCGATCAGCGGGTGGTCCCAGCCGTTGGGAGTGATGCTCGACAGCCACTCCCAGCCGCCGAGGAAGATCACGGCGAAGGCGGCTCTGCCGAACCACACCAGTGAACGGCGCCGCAGGCGGAGCCGGCGGGCCTTCGCGGACGCCTCGCGGTCAGCTGCCGCGAAGCGGTCGTCGGCGGTCTCTTCCACGGTCTTCTCCTTGTTCTCCGCGCGATTGAGGGTCGTGATGCTCATGACGCCACCGCCGCGGACCGTGCGTAGGCGCGCTCGACCTCGTCCTTGAGCGACTGCCAGATGTGGTGCTGGATCTCCAGGAAGTCCTGGTCGTAGCGCAGCTCCTGGACCGCGCCGCGCGGGCGCGGCAGGTCGACGTCGTACGACGCCTTGACCGACCCGGGGCCCGCGGTCATCACGATGACCTTGTCCGCGAGGGCGACGGCCTCGTCGAGGTCGTGGGTGATGAACAGGACGGAGGGCCGCAGCTCCTCCCACAGGCCGATCAGCTCGGTCTGCATGATCGCCTTGGTCTGCACGTCGAGCGCGCCGAAGGGCTCGTCCATCAGCAGGATGTCGGGCTCGTTGATGAGCGCCGCCGCCATGGCCACGCGCTTGCGCATGCCGCCGGAGAGCTGGTGGGTGTAGTGGTCCTCGAAGCCGGCCAGGCCGACCCGACGCAGCCAGTCACGGGCCTTGGTGGCCGCGTCCTTCTTGTTCATGCCGCCGAGGATCGGGCCGAGCATGACGTTCTGGAGCACCGTCTTCCAGGGCAGCAGGGCGTCGCCCTGGAACATGAAGCTCACGCCCGGCGTCACGCCGTCGACCTCGACGCCGCCCACCTTGACCGAGCCGAGGCTCGGCTTGTCCAGGCCGGCGACCATGCCGAGGGTGGTGGACTTGCCGCAGCCGGTCGGCCCCACGATCGCGCAGAACTGGCCGGGCTCGACGGTGAACGTCGCGTCCTTGAGGGCGGTGAACGCGGTGCCGGACGGGGTCAGGAACCGCTTGGTGAGCCCGGCGACCTCGATCCGGGCGTTCTCCCGGTCGGTCCGGGGGGAGGGGGACGACATCGGGTCTCCTCGCGTCGGTGGATGTGAACAGCGAGGACGCTAGGTATGACGGCCGTCACACCGGAACCTTCTGCGCACAAGGTCCGGTTCTTCCGATTTGCGGGGGTTTTGCGCGTTCTTCTCACGGCCGTCGGCTGGCCGCCCGGAGTGACGGCCTTCACAATGAGCACGTGCCCGTCTTCGCACGCCGGCTCTCGACGCAGATCTTCGCCGCGCAGCTCGTCATCCTGGTCGCCACCGTGGCGATCGGGTTCGTGCTGTTCGCGCGTCAGGCGCGGATCGGGCTCGACCACCAGTACGAGCAGCGCTCGGTGGCGATCGCGGCCACCGTCGCGGGCACGCCCGACGTGGGGGCCTGCCTGGCCGGCCGGTCGGGGTGCACCGAGCCGCTGGAGCGCCTGGCGCAGCGCGTCGAGCGGGAGTCCGGGGCGACGTACGTCGTCATCGTGGACATGCACGGCATCCGGCACTCCCACCCGAACCCGGCCCTGATCGGCCAGCCGATCGAGGAGCCGATCGTCACGATCGACGGCCGCACGCACGTCGGCACCGACCACGGTTCGCTGGGCGACTCGGCCAACGGCAAGGCACCCGTCTACGACGCCGCCGGCGCCATGGTCGGCGAGGTCTCGGTGGGCATCAAGGAGACGACGGTGGGCGCCGCGCTGCGGCACCAGCTGCCGGCGTACCTGCTCTGGACGGGGTTGGCGCTGGCCGGCGGCGCCGTCGCGTCGTGGCTGCTCGCACGGCGCCTGAAGCGCACCACCTTCGGCCTGGAGCCCGAGGAGATCGCGCTGCTGCTGCGCGAGCGCGAGGCGACGCTGCACGGCATCCGGGAGGGTGTCATCGCGCTCGATCCCGACGGCCGGATCTCGATGGTCAACGACGAGGCGCGGCGACTGCTCCGGCTGGGCATGACACCGACCGGCGGCCGGCTGAGCGACCTGCTGCCGGACGGCCGGCTGCTCGAGGTGCTGACCGGCAGCGACACCGCCAACGACGAGGTGGTGCTGACCGACGACTTCGCGCTGCTGGTCAACAAGATGCCGGTGTTCCTGGCCGGGCGGCCGCACGGCACGGTCGTCACCCTGCGCGACCGCACCGAGATCGCCGGGCTGATCCGCGAGCTGGACGGCGTACGTCGCCTCACCGACACGCTCCGCGCCCAGCACCACGAGTTCACCAACCACCTGCACACCGTCGCCGGGCTGATCGAGCTCGGTGAGCACGAGGACGCCCTCGCCTTCCTCACCGACGTGCAGACCAGCCAGGCGGGGTTCGCCGACGCCGTCCGCGAGCGGGTCGCCGCGACCGCGCTGGTCGGGCTGCTGCTCGGCAAGGCCGCGGCGGCGAACGAGCGCGGGGTGGAGCTGCGGCTCACCGAGGACAGCTGGCTGGCCGACTACCCCGACAAGGTCAACGCCTTCACCACGATCCTCGGCAACCTGATCGACAACGCGCTCGACGCCGTGACGGCCGGACCGACGACGGGACCGGGCCTGATCGAGGTCACGCTGCGCGACGACGCGGACGAGATCCTCATCGAGGTCGGCGACAACGGGCCCGGAGTGCCCGAGGGGCTGCGGGAGAAGGTGTTCCTGGACGGCTTCACCACTAAGGCCACCACCGACGGCGTACGCCGGGGCATCGGGCTGGCCCTGGTCCACCGGCTCGTGCAGCGGCTGCACGGGTCGATCACGCTCAGCGACGGACCGGGCGCGCGGTTCGTCGTCCGGCTGCCGATGGCCGCCGCCTCGGACAGCGACACCGGCCGGGAGGTCCAGCACGCATGACCCCGCAGATCCGCACCCTCGTCGTCGACGACGACTTCCGCGTGGCGGCGATCCACACCGCGTTCGTCGAGCGCAGCGACGGCTTCGCCGTGGTCGGCCGCGCGCACACCGCGGCGGAGGCGATCGCGATGGTCGAGGAGCACCGGCCGGACCTCGTGCTGATGGACGTGTTCCTGCCCGACGGCGACGGCCTGGACGTCGTACGCCGCCTCCTCGAGCGCCCCGACCCGCCCGACGTCATCGTGATCACCGCGGCCCGCGAGGTCGCCACGGTCCGCACGGCCATGCAGCTCGGAGCCGTGCACTACCTGATGAAGCCCTTCGGGTTCGCCGCGCTGGACAAGCGGCTGCAGTCCTACCGGCAGCTGCGCCACCGGCTCTCGCACCTCGACCAGGCAGACCAGAGCGAGGTCGACGAGCTCTTCGGCATGCTCCGCCCACCCGATGCCGGCCTGGACCGGCCCGCCAAGGGCCACTCGGCCCCCACCCTGGAGCTCGTGCGCCGCGCCGTCGCCGACGGCGGCAACATGTCGGCCTCCGAGGTGGCCGCCGAGGTCGGCATCAGCCGCAGCACGGCAGCGCGCTACCTGACCTACCTGCTCGAGCACGGCATCGTCCGGCTCGAGCCCCGCTACGGCAGCACGGGCCGCCCCGAGAACGGCTACACGTTGGCGGGGCGGAGCCCGCTGTCCCGCTGAGTCGTCACCACTGCTGCGTGGTGTAGCTCCCTCCGGTGACCGCCTCACCCTCGAGCTCGTTCTCGAACACCGAGTGCACGGCGACGCGGCCGGGCCCGACCAGACGCAGGAACATGGTGCGGACCTGGAACCGGCGCCACGTCGACCAGCCGCGCATCGACGGCGCCTCGAGGTGCAGGCCCATCTGCACCGACAGGTCCTTGTAGAGCAGGGACCGCGGCTGGACCAGGATGTGCTCGCCCGGGGCCAGGTCGCGGATGAAGGTGTTGCCCGGTGCGTGCAGGAGCAGCAGGCCGGGCTCGTTGCGGGCGACGAACACGTCGTCGTACATGCCGAGCGGGTAGTGGGTCTCGCGGTCGTCGCCGTACCCGGTCTGGAACCACATCCCGGTCCGGACGAAGGTGTAGTCGATGCCGCCGGTGGCGGCGAGGAAGCGGTGCTCACGCACCCACATCGCGCCTCCGGCGGGGAGGGGTACGGCGATGACCTCGCCGGCGTGGTTGTCGGAGATGCCGATCCGGCCCGGGCCCGTCGCGTCGAGCATGTACGACGGCATGCCGGCCAGCAGCCGCTTCCACCCACCCGCGTTGGGGTGGTTGGTGATCCGCACGCCCGGCTCGGCCCAGAGCAGGTTGTGGTGCGAGAAGTAGACCGAGTCGCCGGCGTCCAGCGCGAAGTCCGCGACGGGCACCAGGTCGCCCTCGACCTGCACCCGGCTGCGACCGAACTGGATCCGGGTCATGTCCGCGATCGGCGGCTGCTCGACCCAGCCGGAGTCCGAGACCGCGTCGCGCAGGTCGACCGGCGCGCCGCAGCAGGGGCAGGAGCGCTGCGTCTCGGCCAGCTGCGAGCGGAGCCGGCAGTACTTGCAGGTGTAGTCGGCGCCGGCCACGCCCGGAGAGGTCGCGGTCATCAGTCGCTCCCGTGGTGGTGGTACATCGACTGGATGCCCAGGCGACCGGGGCCGACGAACTCCGCGACGTACAGGCCCTTGCTGAACATGCCCGTCTTGACGTCGAGCTGCACGGTGTTCATCTGCACCGAGGCGTCCTTGTAGAGGAAGCCGCCGGGCTCGACCTGGATCCGCTCGCCGGGCGCGAGCCGGCGCTCGAAGACGTTGCCGTTGCCGTGCAGCATCACCACACCGGGGGCGCCTCCGGTGACGAAGCGGTCCATGAACATGCCGTTGCCGCCGTGCAGCAGGTTCGTGAGGCCCTTGATCCGCACGTAGGAGTACGCCGTGGTGTGGCTGGCCACCAGGAACGCGTGCTCGCGCACGTCGAGCTCCGCGCCCGGCGGCAGCGGGATGACCATCAGCTCGCCCGGGGCGTCACGCGAGAACGCGATCCGCCCGGGCCCGTACGCCGCCGTGACGATGTGCGGCATCCCGGCCAGGCTGCGCTTCACCCCGCCCTGCACGTTGTACGCCGCCAGCGGGGTGTGCGCGTCCTTCCAGAGCATCACGTGGTGCTCGAAGTAGACCGAGTCACCCTGCGCCAGGTTGACCTCGGCGACCGGCACCATCGTCCCCTCGACCTGCACGGTCGAGGCGGAGAACCGGAAGTGCTCCATGTCCCGCATCCGCGGAGCCTCCCGCCAGCCGGAGTCGCTGACCAGGTCGGCCGCGTCCAGCGGCGCCCCGCACTGCGGGCAGGTGGTCGTTCCCGGATCGGACTGCGCCTGGCACCACTGACACTCGACGAGCTCCATGCGGGCACGCTATCCGGCCAGCGGCCAGCTCGCGAGGACCTTGCAGTCGCCCTCGGCGTACCGGTGCAGCTCGAGGCGGTCGGCGCGGCAGCACGCCGGCAGCGTGCCGGCCAGGGCCTGTGCCACGGTCGTCGGGGAGATCTCGGCGGTCAGGTGGTCCAAGGTCAGGTGCGGGACCGGGTCGAACTCGCCGGCGTACGGGAGCAGGTCGGGGTACGCCGTCCGCACGGCGTCGGTGAGGCGCGTGAACGGGTCGCCGGGCACGGGCGGCGCGTGGATGATGCCGTTCGGGAAGGCGACGACGTCGTGGAGCGCGAAGTCGAAGGCGGGCGTCCGGGCCGCCAGTGCGCCGAGGACCGCCAGGTCGCGCTCGCCCGGGGCCTCGAGGAACGGCGCGAGGACGGTGATGTGCGCATGGGTGAAGGACGGATCGGCCGACACCCAGCTCGGGTCGTAGTGCTCCCAGCGGGCCCGGACGAAGCCCTCCAGGGCCGGCACCGGGACGGCAAGCACGGAGTGACCCACGGGTGAACTTCTACCGCCAACCGTGATCTTCGGTCGACTTCGTCGTTGCAGGTGTGTCATAACTCGGACGTGACCACGGGGGAATCTCGGCCATGACCACCCACCACACCCACCTCGGCACCGACCTCGACGAGTCGGTCCGCGACCCGGAGCTGTCCGGGATGCTGCTGCTCATCGGCCTCGTCGCGCTGTTCCTGGTGCTGGTGATCCTGGCCACCTGACCGGCATCCGTGCGCCCTGCGCCACCAGGCCGTGCGGTCGCTATCTTGCAGGCATGACCGACTCGATCGCGCCGCCGAACCCCGCCGTCCACGCCGCCGCCGCCGAGCGGCTGGCCGGGTTGGCGACACCGGCCGGGGCGCTGGGCCGGCTCGGCGAGCTCGGCGTCTGGCTGGCCGCCGCCCAGGGCGAGTGCCCGCCGGTGCCGCTGACGAACGTGCGCCTCGTGATCTTCGCCGGCGACCACGGCGTCGCCCAGCACGGCGTCTCGGCCTATCCCCCGGAGATCACCGGGGCGATGGTGCGCACGTTCGTCGCCGGCCTGGCCGGCGTCTCGGCGCTCGCGGCCGCGCACGACGTGCAGGTGCGGGTCCTCGACATCGGTGTCGACGACGACCTCGAGGGCGTGCCGGACGAGGTCCGCGCGCACAAGGTACGTCGCTCCTCCGGCGCCATCCACCTCGAGGACGCCCTCACCGCCGAGGAGACCCGGCAGGCCCTCGCGGCGGGTCGCGCGATCGCCGACGAGGAGATCGCGGCCGGCGCGCAGCTGCTGCTCAGCGGCGACATGGGCATCGGCAACACGACCCCTGCCTCGGCGATGATCGCCGCCGCGCTCGGGCTGCCGGCGGGCGAGGTCACCGGCCGGGGCACCGGCGTCGACGACGCCGCGCTCGCGCACAAGACCGAGGTCGTGCAGGCCGCCCTCGACCGGGCCGGCAGCAGGCTCGAGGACCCGATCGAGACGCTGCAGGCGGTGTCGAGCGCGGACCTCGCGGCGACGGTCGGGTACCTGCTGCGTGCGGCCGAGCGCGGCGTACCGGTGCTGCTGGACGGGCTCATGTCCGTCGCGTGCGCGCTCACGGCCGACCGGATCGCGCCGGGTGCCGCCGCCTGGTTCGCCGCCGGGCACCGCTCCACCGAGCCGGCCCAGTCGCTCGCGCTGGAGAAGCTCGGCATCGAGCCGGTCCTGGACCTGGGCCTGCGGCTCGGCGAGGGATCGGGCGCGGTCGCCGCCGTGCCCGTCGTACGCTCCGCCGGCGCGCTGCTGCGCGACGTCGCCCTCCTCGCCGACCTCATGCCGTGATCCGCAGCCTCCGCCTCTCGGTGGGGATGCTCACGGTCCTCCAGGTCGGGGTGGTGCTCGAGCCGTCGCGCCGGACCGCCCGGGGCGCACTGCTCATGGCACCGCTCGCCGTGGCGCCGCTCGGCATCGCCGTCGGCCTGGTGCTGTGGGCCGGCCGGGTGGTCGGGCTGCCGTCGTTCAGCGCGGCCTTCCTGGCGCTCGGGGCGCTCGCCCTCGGCACCCGGGCGCTGCACCTGGACGGGCTCTCGGACGTGGCCGACGGGCTGACCGCGCCGTACGGGCCGGAGCGGTCGCTGGCCATCATGAAGACCGGCGCCTCCGGACCCGCCGGTACGGCGGGGCTGTTCTTCGTCCTGGCGATCCAGGCGTCGGCGCTCAACCACCTCGTCGCCCGGGACCACGCCGACTGGCAGCACCCGCTCATCGCCTGCGGCTGCGTGATGGCGGCCCGGATGGCGCTGTGGATCACCGCCGCGGCGTGGGTGCCCCCGGCCCGACCGGACGGCCTGGGCCTCACCTTCACCCGGACCATCCCGGTCGCCGTGACCGTGCTGGGTTGGGCGGCGCTGGCGGTCGCGTCGGTGGTCGTCGACCCGGTCCGTGGCCCGGTCACGGTCGCCCTCGCGGGGATCGCCGTGACGGTCCTGACCTGGCGCTGCATCCATCGGTTCGGCGGCGTGACCGGCGACGTGTTCGGGGCTGCCATCGAGCTGGCCTTCGCCGTCCTCGTGCTGGGCGCGGCGACGGTCTGAGGGCCGCCGGGACGCGTCGTACCTGACCAACGCGTTGTGTTGTCGGCGGAAATCCAACGCGTTGGTCAGGTACGACGAAGGCCTCAGAGCTCGAGCACGCGGCCGGCCACCACCAGGTGGACCCGGTCGCAGGCCGCGCCGACCCGTTGGTTGACCGTGCCGAGGAGATCGCGGAACAGCCGGCCGGAGCGGTGGTCGGGTACGACGCCGAGGCCGACCTCATTCGTCACCAGGACGATGTCGGCCCTCTCCCCCGCAGCGGCCAGGGCGTCGACCAGCGCGGCAGCGCGCTCACCGACGACCCGCGCCGCGTCCTCGACCGGCGCGTCCCAGAGCTCGGCGTCGTCGAGGATGCCCTGCAGCCAGGTGCCGAGGCAGTCGACGATGACGGGCCCAGTCGCGGAGGCGATCGCTCCCGCGACGTCGCCGGTCTCGAGTGTTGTCCAGTGGTCGGGCCGGGCCGCGCGGTGCTTGGCGATGCGCGCGGCCCAGTCGGCGTCGTCGTACGCCGGACCCGCGGCGACGTACGTGACCTGTCCCGTGCAGGCGCCGATCAGCGCCTCCGCGTGGGCCGACTTGCCGGACCTCACCCCGCCCGTGACGAGGACCCTCGTCACGGGGCCGTCAGCCTGAACTCGACCTTGCGCTGCGCCACGTCGGCGACCGCCAGGGTGGCCCGGACGTCCTGACCGACCGGGAGCGGAGCGTCCGCCGTGACCGGCGCCTCCACCCCGACGGCAGCGGCCATCAGCACGCCGTGGGTCGGGTCCTTCTCGTCCGCGCTGGTGACCGTGCCGTTGAAGGTCTGTCCTACCCGGTCGGCGAGGATGCCCGCCTCGACGAGGTCGGCGACGGCCCGCTCGTAGGTGTGGGCGCGACGTCCCGAGTCCTCGAGCAGCTTCGGCAGGTCGGGCAGCGCGCTGCGCGCCCAGTCGGGCACCGGCCGACCCGCGCTCAGGGCGAGGCACACCTCGCCGACGTACCGGTCCCCGAGGCGGCGCAGGGGGGCCGTGACGTGGGCGTACTCCGCCGCCACCGCGCTCTGCACGCGCTGCTCGGGCAGCTCGCCGTCGAAGGAGGTGTAGCCGCTGCCGCGTAGCAGCCGCGTGCACGCCACCGTCATCGCCTGGTCGGCCGGGCGCTTCGGGTCCAGCCCGCGGATGAACGCCGGGTAGTCCTCGTCGGCCGGCCAGTCGACCTGCAAGGCCTGCGCCACGCGACGCAGCCGCTCGACGTCGCGCGGGTCCGGCGGCGGCAGCGTGCGCAGCATGCCGATCTTGCCCTCGACCATGAGTCCCGCCGCGGCCATCCCGGTGAGCAACGAGATCTGGGCGTTCCACAGCTCGATGGGGAGCTGCTCGCGGAACGACAGCGAGAAGGACCCGTCCTGGGCTGTGATCTCCTGCTCGGGAAGCGGAAGCGAGACTCCCCCGCGCTCCACCTCCTGCGTCTCCCGCAGCTTCCCGATCTCGGCGAGCAGGGCGATCACCTCGGGCGCGGTGCCGCCGTCGAGGGCGGCCTGCGCATCGACGTACGACCACCGCGCGGTGGAGCGGACTCTCGCCCGCTCGACCTCGACCGAACGCTGGGCTCCGTTCTCGTCCAGCCCGATCGTCCACAGCAGCGCCGGACGGACCTGGTCGGGCAGCAGCGACGCGGCGTTCTCCGAGAGCGTCGGCGGGTGCAGCGGGATCCGGGTATCGGCGCCGTACAGGGTCTCGCCGCGGCGGCGGGCCTCCTCGTCGATCGAGTCACCGGCGGTCACGAAGGCGGCGACGTCGGCGATCGCGTAGTGCACCACGTAGCCCTGGCCGTCGCGCTCCAGGTGCATCGCCTGGTCCAGGTCCATCGAGCCCGCCGGGTCGATGGTGAGGAACGGGAGGTCGGTGCGGTCCAGGTCCGGCAGCACGACCGCGGCCGCGGCCTTCTCGGCGGCGGCCAGCACCTCGGGCGGGAACTCCCCCGGCAGGTGCTGCTCCTCGGCGATCCGCTGCAGACCCTGCTGCAGCTGGGGCGAGCTTGCCCTGACCCGGAACACGACGTCTCGCGGCATGGCCTCGACCCTATCCCCGGGCCCGCATGCGCCACTCCTATCCTGGCGGCCGTGCTGATCCTGCTGCCGCCCAGCGAGGGCAAGACCTCCCCGCGCCGGGGAGCCGCGCTCGACCTGGACGGTCTCGCGCTCCCGGACCTGACGCCTGCGCGGGAGAAGGTGCTCGAGGCGCTGGTGGCCCTGTGCCGCGACGACGCCGGCCGCGCCTCCGAGGTGCTCGGGCTCTCCGCGGGCCAGGCCGACCTGGTCGAGCGCAACGCCGCTCTCCCGTCGGCGCCGACCGCGCGTGCGGACCGGATCTACACCGGGGTCCTGTACGACGCCCTCGACGTGGCCTCGCTCTCCGCGGCGGCGAAGCGGCGGGCCGGCTCCCGGCTGGCCGTCACCTCCTCGCTGTTCGGGCTGGTGCGCCTGGGCGACCGGATCCCGGCGTACCGCCTCTCCGGTGACGCCTCCCTCCCCGGCCTCGGTCCCGTGGCCGGCGTGTGGCGCGACGCGCTCGGGCCGGCCGTGACCGACGCCCTGGGCAAGGGTCTCCTCGTCGACCTGCGCTCGAGCACGTACGCCGCCTTCTGGCGCCCACCCGCCGAGCTGGCCGGCCGCGTCGCGACCGTCCGGGTGCTGCACGAGTCGGGCGGACAGCGCAAGGTGGTCAGCCACTTCAACAAGGCCACCAAGGGCCGCATCGTGCGCGCCCTGCTCGAGGACGGCGCCGACCCACGCACCCCGGCAGCGCTCGCCGCCGCGCTGGAGCGACTGGGCTGGACGGTCGAGCTCGGCACCCCGGGCGCGAAGGGGACCCAGCTCGACGTCGTCGTGCCCGAGCTCTGAGCGGCTCACCGCGCGGTGAAATTGTCGACAGATCGTCAACCGGTGGGCGTGCCGCACGTCGCGGCGCCCCGGGCGGCGTAGGCTCGCCCCACCGTGGACGACGAGCGCAACCCTGACCAGGCCCCCGAGGAGACCGGGGATCCCCTGGCTGCGCCGGAACCGCCCTCCCCGACCCGGCTCACGCTGGTGCGGGTGACCGATTCCGGCCGTGCCCTGCTCCTGCGCAACGAGGACGGTGGCGAGTTCCACCTGGAGATCACGCCGCTCCTCCGCACGTCGGTCCACGGTGGCACGCCCCGCCGAACGGAGACCAAGATGACCAGCAGCCTGCGCCCCCGTGACATCCAGAACCGGATCCGGTCCGGCGAGTCACCGGAATCGGTGGCCGAGGCGGCCGGGACCACGGTCGAGGCGATCATGCCGTACGTCGCTCCCGTCGTCGCCGAGCGCGAGCACGTCGCCTCCACCGCGCAGCGGGCGTCCCTGCGCCGCGGGCCGGGTGAGCCCAGCACGCCTCCGATCAACCGGGTGCTCGGCGACGCCGTCGCCACCCACCTCGACTCCGTGGGCGGCAAGGCGGAGGACGTCGCCTGGGACGCCTACCGTCGCGAGACCGGTCGGTGGGTGCTCACGGCGACCTACGCCGTCGCAGGTCGCAGCGGTACCGCCCGGTTCACCTACGACGCCCCCGGCAACTACGCCCTCACCGATGACGACGACGCGCGGTGGCTGATCGGGGACCTGGTCGAGGCCACCCCGGTCGCCGAGCCGGTCGACGACCTGCAGCAGTTCCGCGCGCGCCGGATGGCCTCGACCAACGCCGCCGACCTCCCGCTGGGCGGGTCGCTCGGCGACGACGCCCTCGATCTCGTCGACTCCCCCACGCCCGTGGCCGAGCCGCCCGCCGGCCAGGGCCACCTGCCCTTCGACGAGCCGCTGCGCTCGACCGTCCCCGAGCCGGCGCCGGCCGAGGCACAGACCGCGGCGGCGTCCTCCGAGGACACCCCCTCCGAGGACGCCGGGGACGCCGCACGTCACCGCCGCCAGGCCCAGAAGAAGCGCGGCCGCGCATCCGTCCCGAGCTGGGACGAGATCATGTTCGGACCTACGGGAGAATGAGGCCCGATCCGGCGTAGGGTCCGGGTCATGGCTTACTTCGTTACCGGTGCCACCGGCTTCATCGGTCGTTACCTCGTCGACGAGCTCGTCGACCACCGCGATGGCGAGATCTACGTCCTGTGCCGGGCCTCCTCCGTGCACCGGCTCGAGCCGCTGATCCGGCGGTGGGGCCCGTCCCGGGTGACCCCGGTGATCGGCGACCTGTCCGCGCCCGCTCTCGGCGTGGACCAGGCCTGGATCGACGAGCACGCCGGCAAGGTGGAGCACTTCTTCCACCTGGCCGCCATCTACGACATCACCGCCGACGACGCGACGAACGACGCGATGAACATCGACGGCACCCGCAACGCCCTGGAGCTGGCCGACGCGCTCGGCGTCACCACCTTCCACCAGGTGTCCTCGGTGGCCGCGGCCGGCGACTACCACGGCCGCTTCACCGAGGACATGTTCGAGGAGGGGCAGCCGCTGCCCTCGCCGTACCACCGCACGAAGTACGAGTCGGAGAAGATCGTCCGCGACGAGGCCACGATGGGCTGGCGCATCTACCGGCCGGCGATCGTCCTGGGGCACTCCCAGACCGGCGCCATGGACAAGATCGACGGGCCGTACTACTTCTTCCCGCTCCTCAAGCGGATGCGCGACAGCCTGCCCGGCTGGCTCCCCCTGGTCGGGGTCGACCTCGGTGACACGAACATGGTGCCGGTGGACTACGTCGCCAAGGCGATGGACCACATCGCCCACCTCCCGGGCCACGACGGCGAGGCGTTCCACCTGGTGAACCCCGAGCCGCAGCCGGTGGTGGAGTCGATGAACGCATTCGCCGCCGCCGCGGGCGCCCCGCGGTTCGCGACCCCTCTCGACGCGACCTCGGCCGCCACGAGCCTGCTCCCCCGCGCCTTGCGTCCGCTGAACATCTTCAACTCCGTGGTGCGCACGGCCCCCGCCCAGGCCCTCCTCGACCAGACGCTGGGCCGCCTCGGCGTCCCGGCCGAGGCCCTCGCGCACACGTCGTTCCACTCCGTGTTCGATGACTCCAGGGCCCAGCGGGCGCTCGCCGGGTCGGGCATCTCGGTGCCGCCCTTGGAGACCTACGCCCGCACGCTGTGGTCGTACTGGGAGGAGAACCTGGACGACTCGACTGCGCGCAGCGCCCGCAACCGGGCCGCCCTCAAGGGCAAGTACGTCGTCATCACCGGCGCGTCCTCGGGCATCGGCAAGGTCACCGCGCTCAAGGTCGCGCAGGCCGGCGGCATCCCGGTGCTGGTCGCGCGCGGCAAGGACAAGCTCGAGGAGACGAAGGCGACGATCGAGCAGCGGGGCGGCGAGGCACGGGTGTTCCCGTGCGACCTCTCCGACCTGAGCGCGATCGACGACCTGTGCCAGCGGCTGATCACCGAGCTGCCGAGCGTCGACTTCGTGGTCAACAACGCGGGCCGCTCGATCCGCCGCTCGCTGAAGCTGTCGCACGACCGCTTCCACGACTTCGAGCGCACGATGCAGCTGAACTACTTCGGCGCCATCCGGCTGATCATCGGCCTGATGCCGCAGCTGACCGCCCAGCACTCGGGCCACATCGTCAACATCTCCTCGATCGGCGTGCAGACGAACCCGCCGCGGTTCTCGGCCTACGTCGCGTCGAAGGCCGCCCTCGACGCGTGGAGCAACGTCGTCTCCTCCGAGGTCGTCGGCAACGGCATCACCTTCACGAACGTGCACATGCCGCTGGTGCGGACGCCGATGATCGCCCCGACCAAGATCTACGACAAGTTCCCCACCATCTCGCCGGCACAGGCCGCCGACGTGGTGATCAAGGCGCTCGTCGAGAAGCCCCACGAGATCAACACCGCCCTCGGCACCGCCGGGGAGCTCGCCCATACGGTGGCCCCGCGGGCGGCGTTCCGGGTGCTCAACCTTGCCTACCAGGTCTTCCCGGACTCGGCGGCGGCCAAGGGCCAGAAGCCCGCGTCCGAGGCGGCCGCGGACGCGGCCGAGGCCCCGACGCCGGGTCGGCGGGAGACCGAGCAGATGCTGCTCGCCCAGGTCTTCCGCGGCGTGCACTGGTAAGCGGGCCGGTAGGCCGTCTGCCTGTGGAGGACGCCTGCACGATCCACGGAGGTCGTGCAGGCTGCTGCGGGTGAGCATCGAGGAGCCCCTCACGCCGGCGCTGCGCCGGGTCCTGCGGCGCGCCGTCGTCGACCACGCCGCCTCGATGAGCGGCCGGACGTGCCCGAGCGTGCTCCACGTCGGCATCCCCGGTGGCACCCAGCGCACCCTCGAACTCGACCCCTCCTGGGAGCTCGACGCCACGCTGCGGGTGGACATGATCGAGGCGATCACACGGCGGCCCCTCGCCGAGGGACGGGTGCCGCTCGTGTGGCTCACCCGAGCGGGGCCGGGCCGCCCGACGAGCGACGACCAGCTCTGGGCGGCAGCGGTGCGTGCGGCCGGCGCGGAGCTGAAGGTCGCGCTGGACCTCGTGGTCGTCACCCGGCACTCCTGGTGCGACCCGCGGACCGGGACGGGCCGGACGTGGCAGCGACACCGCAACCTGCCCGGCCACGCCCCGGGCTGACCTCCCTCACGCCGACCACGCGTCGGGCGGGACCGCACCCTCGAGCAGGCCCGCCAGGAGCCCGGCCATCGAGTCCTCCGGCCGAGCCCGCTGGGCCCGGTCGACCGCCGCCCAGGCCTGCGCGCCGTCGCCGGCCTGCCAGGCCGCGAACCCGAGCAGGTCGGCGACGGGCGGCACCAGCCGCTCCGGGGTCCGGGGCAGCACGCGTGCCCAGAACGCACGGTGCTCCACCGCGGTCCCGCGATCGATCAGGCCCCAGGCGGCGTCCCGGGCGGGGACCGCCTGGATCGTCCAGACCAGGCGCGCCAGCTGCTCGGCGTCCAGCGGCTCGTCGTCGGCGACGTAGGAGCGGACGGCGCGCTCGGTCCACCGCGCCGCGCGGCGGACCTCCACCTCGCCGGGGGGCCCGCCGGCGCCCGCCAACCCCAGGCGCTGCAGAGCCGCCGCCACCTCCGCGCACGCCACCGGATCGGGCTCGAGCGCGGCGACCATCTCCGCGCGGCTGCCGTACGCGAGCCGGCCCTCCACCATGGCCTCGACGACGAACGGGTGGTTGCTGATGTCGTAGGCGACGGGCTCGTCGTCGACCGACGGAGCGCCGAGCATCCGGTAGTGCACACCGTCGGCCCAGATGCAGGCGACCACGTCGATGCCGCTGCCCAGGGCGCCGCGACGCAGGGTGCGCAGCACGGCGCGGGCGACCTGCTCGTCGGAGCCGAACACCAGGAAGACCGCGGCGCCGACGCCGAGGCGGCGGGCGGGGCCGAGGATCTTCTCCTCGAGGTCGCGCAGCGCAGCAGGCGAGGCACGGTCGGGGAGGCTCAGCCGGGCGTGGAACGGCCGTGCGGTGGCGAAGGTCAGCATCACGGCGTCCTCGGCCGGCCAGAAGCCGAGCAGCACCGGCGCGAGCGCGAGCAGGTCCTCGGGGCTCCGGGCGGTCATGTGGCGGACGGGGTCGGGAGTCGGGCGATTCGTCATGCGCCCCAACCTCACGACGGGGGCCGACAACGGGCGGCTGCGCGGGGAGCGCCTGTGGACGGTGCCGCGCCGCCCGGTGGCTGTGGACGTCCAGGTGGCACAGGATGGGACGGAAGTGGCCAGTGGGACGTCGGCGCCGGAGCTGTCCGCGCGCACCGTTAGGTTGAGCCGGTGCGAGGGCGAGGTGACGCGGCATGAGGACGACCGCATCGATCCTGCACCTCGACCTGGACGCGTTCTTCGCCGCGGTCGAGCAGCGCGACAAGCCCTCCCTGCGCGGCAAGCCGGTGGTCGTCGGCGGGACGGGCGGGCGCGGCGTGGTGTCGACGGCGTCGTACGAGGCACGCGTGTACGGCGTCCGCTCCGCCATGTCGACCCGGGAGGCGCGCGCCCTCTGCCCGCACGCCGCCTACCTCACCGGCCGCTTCCACGCCTACCGCGCCGCGAGCCAGGTGGTGATGGGCATCCTGCGCTCGTACTCCCCGCTCGTCGAACCGCTGTCGCTCGACGAGGCCTTCGTCGACCTCGCCGCCGCGGACCTGCCCGACCTCGAGACCCCCACCGTGACCGCCTTCGCGCAGCGCCTCCGCGCCGAGGTGCACGACGCCACGGGCGGCCTCACCGCGTCCGTCGGCCTGGCGAGCTCGAAGTTCCTGGCCAAGATCGCGAGCGACCTCGACAAGCCGGATGGGCTGCGGGTCATCCCGCCCGGCACCGAGCAGGAGACCCTGCGCCCGATGCAGGTCTCGGTCATCCCCGGCGTCGGCCCGGCGACGGTGGAGCGCCTCAAGCGGATCGGCGTCAGGACCGTCGCCGACCTGGAGCGGCTCAGCGAGGACGAGCTGGTCCGTGTCCTCGGCCAGGCGCACGGCCGCGGCCTGTACCTCCTCGCGCGCGCCCGTGACGACCGCCGCGTCGAGCCCGAGCGCGAGACCAAGTCGGTGAGCGTCGAGGGCACCTACGAGACCGACGTGACCGACCGCGCCGTCATGGCGGCGATCGTCACCCGCCAGGCCGGCCAGGTCGCCGACCGCCTGGACCGCAACGGGCTGTCCGGCCGCACCATCACCCTCAAGGTGAGGCTCTACGACTTCACCACGCTGACGCGCTCCAGCACCCTGGACGGCCCCACCGACGACCCCGGCGTGATCACCCGTGTCGCCAAGCGGCTCCTCACCGAGCTCGACCCGGTCGGCGGCGTACGCCTGCTCGGGGTGGGTGTCTCGGGGCTCGCCGACTGGGTGCAGGACGAGCTGTTCGACGACGCCGCGGACACCGGCACCAGCACCGAGCAGCCCGAGGAGGTCGTCCTCCCTGACGAACGCGCCGCCGACTACCGGCCCGGCATGGACGTCGAGCACGACGAGAGGGGCCGCGGCTGGGTGTGGGGTGCCGGCAGGGGCGTCGTGACCGTCCGGTTCGAGACCGCCGAGACCGGCCCCGGCCCGGTGCGCTCGTACGCCGCCGACGACCCGGCGCTGCACCGCTGGCATCCCCCGCAGGACGAGCCACCGGAGACCGACTAGCGTCGGAGCATGTCCGACGCACAACCGCCGACCGCTCCGCCGGTCGCTCCTCCGATCGCCGAGCGCCGCCCCGTCACCACGGTCCACCACGGCCGCGAGCGCACCGACGAGTACGACTGGCTGCGGGACAAGGACGACCCGGCGGTGCTGGCCTACCTGGAGGCCGAGAACGCCTACACGAAGGCGCGCACCGACCACCTCGCCGACCTGCGCGCGACGATCTTCGAGGAGATCAAGGGCCGCACCCTCGAGACCGACCTCAGCCTCCCCAGCCGGGTGCGTGGCTACTGGTACTACGGCCGGTCCTTCGAGGGCCGCCAGTACGGCGCGACGTACCGCGTCCCGGTCACCGACCTGAGCGACTGGACGCCCCCGCAGCCCGCCGAGGCCGCGAAGCCCGACGAGCCCGCGCTCCCCGGCGAGGAACTGCTGCTCGACCTCGACGCCCTCGCCGAGGGGCACGAGTTCTTCTCCCTGGGCGGCTCGGCGGTCAGCCCCGACGACAAGCTCCTGGCCTACGCCACCGACGTCGTCGGCGACGAGCGCTACACGGTGCGCATCCTCGACCTCACCTCGCGCGAGCTGCTCGACGACGAGCTCACCGACGTGCTCGGCGGCGTCACGTGGGGCGCGACCGCGAGCCACTTCTACTACACGACCGTCGACGAGACGTGGCGCCCGGACAAGGTGTGGCGGCACCGCCTCGGCACCGCGCAGGCCGACGACGAGCTCGTCTTCCACGAGCCGGACGGCCGGTTCTACGTCGGTGTGGGTCGCACTCGCAGCCAGCGCTACGTCGTGATCGCGGCCGGCTCGAAGACGACGAGCGAGTACCACCTGCTCGACGCCGCCGACCCCGACGCGCACCCGCAGTGCTTCGCCGAGCGCACCGAGGGCGTCGAGTACTCCCTGGACCACGCGGTCATCGGCGGGCAGGACCGCTTCCTGGTGCTGCACAACGCCGCAGGTCCGGAGTTCGAGCTCGGCATCGCGCCCGGCGTACCCACGCCGCGGGATGGGTGGGTCCCCCTGCTCCCGCACGACGACGCGGTCCGGCTCGAGGACGTCGACGCCTTCGCCGGTCACCTCGTGGTCTCCCAGCGCAGCGAGGGACGGACCCGGATCCGGGTGCTGACCCTGTCCGACGACCCGAACGACCCCGTCGCCAAGGACGAGCTGCTCGAGTTCGGCAGCGAGCTCGCCACCGTCGGGCTCGGCGGCAACCCGAGCTTCGACGCCCCGACGATCCGGGTCGGGATGACCAGCCTCAGCCACCCGTCCTCGGTCTACGACCACGAGCTGGCCACCGGCGAGCAGTTCCTGCGCAAGCAGATGCCCGTGCTCGGCGGCTACGACCCCGACGACTACGAGGAGCACCGGCTCTGGGCGCCGAGCACCGGCGGGGTCGAGGTGCCGATCTCCCTCATCGTCCGCAAGGACGTGCGCGCGGCCGGCGAGCCGGTGCCGCTGCTGCTCTACGGCTACGGCTCCTACGAGGCCTCGATGGACCCCTGGTTCTCGGTCGGCCGGCTCTCGTTGCTCGACCGCGGCGCGGCCTTCGCGGTCGCCCACGTCCGAGGTGGAGGCGAGATGGGCCGGCACTGGTACGACGACGGCAAGCTCGAGCACAAGCAGCACACCTTCGACGACTTCATCGCGTCCGCCCGCCACCTCGCGAGCACCGGCTGGACCACCCCGCAGCAGATCGTGGCGCAGGGCGGCAGCGCGGGCGGCCTGCTGATGGGCGCGGTCGCGAACCAGGCGCCCGACGCCTTCGGTGCGATCGTGGCGGAGGTGCCGTTCGTCGATGCACTGACCTCGATGCTCGACTCGACGCTCCCCCTCACGATCGGCGAGTACGACGAGTGGGGCAACCCCGAGGACGACCCGGTCGCCTACGAGCGGATCGCCGGGTACGCGCCGTACGACAACGTCGCGGACCTCCCCTATCCGCCGATCCTGGCCGAGACCAGCCTCAATGACACCCGCGTCCTCTACGTCGAGCCGGCGAAGTGGGTGGCGCGGCTGCGCGCGACCGCACCGCGCGCCGACGTGCTGCTCCGGACCGAGATGGCCGCGGGCCACGGCGGCGTCTCCGGCCGCTACCGGGCCTGGGAGGACCTGGCCTTCACCCTCGCCTGGGTGCTCGACCGCATGGGCCTCGCGGGCGCGGGTACCTCCTCGGCTGTCGACGGTTCTTAAGAAGACCCTGAGAGTACTGACCGTCGGCAACTTTTGACGGGCGGCTGCACGTCAATACCGGTGTAGGCCGGCGCCGGGGCGGGAATCCGTCCCCCGGTTCCGGTGTTGGACCAGGTAGCACCCGGCGATCCCGGGTCGGCGAAGGAGGGCGTGATGACCGCAATCAGGACTCGCGAGATCGAAGGACGGGACAGCGTCGGGTTGTACCTCGACGAGATCGCCCGTACGCCGCTGCTGGACGCCGCACGCGAGGTGGAGCTGGCCAAGACCATCGAGGCCGGGCTGTACGCCGAGGACCTGCTCGCCCAGGGCCACTACGGTCGCCGCAAGGGCGCGCCGAAGTCGGCGCCCACCAAGGAGGAGCTGGAGTGGCTGGCCGAGGAGGGCCAGCGTGCGGTGACCGAGTTCATCAACGCGAACCTGCGGCTGGTCGTCTCGATCGCGCGCAAGTACGGCCGCGCACAGATGCCGATGCTCGACCTCATCCAGGAGGGCAACACCGGCCTGATCCGCGCCGTGGAGAAGTTCGACTACGCGAAGGGCTACAAGTTCTCGACGTACGCGACCTGGTGGGTGCGGCAGGCGATCACCCGCGGCATCGCACAGCAGGCCCGTGTCGTGCGGCTGCCCGTGCACGTGGTCGAGGAGCTCAACCAGGTCGGCTCGGCCCGCCGGACGCTCGAGCGCCAGCTCGGTCGCTCCCCGGAGCCGGAGGAGATCGCCACCGAGCTCGGCATGGACCTCGAGCGGGTGCTGGACCTGATGACCTGGGGTCGGGAGCACGTCAGCCTCGACTCCCCGCTCGACGAGGACGGCGACACCTCGCTCGGCGACCTGCTCGCCCAGGAGACCTCGCCGGGTCCGGACCTGACCGTGATCGACGCCGACGCGCGCGACCGGCTCAACCTGCTCGTCGACCAGCTCGACCCGCGGGCCGCCGACATCATCCGGGCCCGCTACGGCCTCACCGACGGGCGCCAGCACAAGCTCGCCGACATCGGCCGCAAGCACGGCATCTCCGCCGAGCGCGTCCGGCAGCTGGAGCGCGAGGCGCTGCAGAAGCTGCGTCGCCTCGGCGACCCCGACCTGGCGGCCTGAGCAACCGCCACCGGCTCAGGCGTCAGTCCCCCCGCCGACGAGCCGCTCGAAGACCTCCGTCACACGCTGACGGAGGTCTTCGCGCGTCCCGGGCTGGGGGGGGCTGCAACACGTGGTGACGCGAGCTCCACTCCCGTTTCGGTCGCTTGTCGCCCGTCCGACAGAGCAACCAGCAGCCAAACCTGGACGCCAGTCCGCGCAACTACGTGTTACATCGCCATGAGTAGGGCACCCGGCATCCGGCCCGACGAAGACGCTCAGGCAGCGCGGATTCCGGGCGCCGACGGGCGGCGCCGGACTGTTCGCGGGCGGAACTCGGCGAGATCGGACCGGTCCGTCCCGAATCGGGCGCAGGTGTCGAGGTACTCCCTCCTGAGCCGCTCGCGCGCGAGCGCCCGACCAGGACCGAACACGTCGGACCAGACCAGACGCGAGACGCCGAGCTTGAACCAGCAGATGAAGTCCTGCCGCTTCTTCTCGAACCAGACCACCTCGTCCGGATCCGACGAGGCGAACCCACCTTCGTCGGCACGGCGGTACTTCAGCTCACCGTCGAACTCGAAGACATGCCGGCCCAGGCACAGGTCGCACCACACGGTTCTCCCGTTCGCGCTCAACCCGAACTGGACGGTCGGCACCCCGAAGCCGAGCGAGCCGATCAGGTCGCGGGCGAGCGTCTCGCCCACGCTGTCGCTCTCGGTGGACGCCGAAACGATCACGTCCCGGACCGTTCGAGCCCCGGGCCACGACGACATCCGCGCGAGTACGCGGTCGAACTCGAGAGGCGTCGCCCCGATCCGGTACGCCGAGTCAGCCGCGACCAGCCCTTGAATGAACCCATGCTGGCGGGCGATATCTGCAGCGGTCCGCGCGGCGCCGAGGCAGGCGATCCCCTGCACGTCGACGACCTGGTACTCGTCGTACGGCGCCAGGTGGGTCTGGATGCCGGCGCGGTGGTGCGTCCCAACCAGGCCTGGGCGAGTCAGGTGGGTGGTCGGAGCCGGCTCGCGGAGGACGTCCATCCCGAGCCGATAGGCAGCGGAGTGATGGCTCATCACGTGCGGCTCCTTCATCCGCAGGCTTGCGGCCCGGTCGATAAGCATCCGCTGTGCCCGATGGCTCCTCGCCGACGCGGCGAGCTCGGCGTCCGCATAGACCCCGACACGGATACCGACCCAACTGCCGGAGCGTCGCAGCCGTGCAATGTGCTCCGAGGACATCCCCGCTGCCAACGCCTGCGGGCGCGTGATGAGTCCGCCCTGGGCAGCCATGATCGCTCTGATGTGACTGTTCATGGCTCCACGCTCCGACGAGGTGCCGACATCGGAGGGCCGGAGCGCAAGCCGGCTGTGGATATCCGCCACTGGCCCGGCGGATGTGGATGCAGCTTGGTCTGCGCTGTGACGCATGAGGTTGGCGACCGCGGCGATCCGGAGTGCTGCAACACGCCGTTGCGCGAGCCACGCGCCGGTTGTAGCGGCCGGCAGCCTGTCCGGACGGGTGCGTAGCGGCCCGGCCCGGTGTCCAGGTCACGTAACTACGTGTTACCCGGACGGAGTCCAGGCGGAACCAGAACCACCCAGAGCGATCAGCCGGTGAGCGCCGCGAACACCTCGGCCACCTGCCGGCGCAGGTCCTCGACCGAGCCCGTGTTCTCGATGAGGTACGTCGCCGCCGCCCGCCGCTGCTCCCGCGTCGCCTGCGCGGCGATCCGGGCCCGGACGTCGGCCTCGACCATCCCGCGCGCGACCGCCCGCTCGACCTGCAGCTCGACGGGCACGTCGACGACGATCACCTCGTCGAACAGGTCGGCGTACCCCACCTCGACGAGGAGCGGGATGTCGTTCACGACGAGCCGTCCGGACGCCCGCGCGGCGTCCTCGAGCTCGGCCGTCCGGGCGCCGACCAGCGGGTGGGTGATGGCGTTGAGCCGCTCGCGAGCGGCGTCGTCGGCGAAGACGATGGAGCCGAGCCTGGGGCGGTCCAGAGCGCCGTCCGGGGTGAGCACGTCCGGACCGAACGCCTCGACGACCGCAGCCAGGCCAGGGGTCCCCGGCGCGACCACCTCACGGGCGATCAGGTCGGCGTCGATCACGACCGCACCCAGCTCGACGAGCATCCCGGCCACCGTGCTCTTGCCCGACGCGATGCCGCCGGTGAGTCCCACCCGTTCCGTCACGGCCGCGATAATACGGACACCATGACTCCCCTCCATCCCGGCGACCGCGTGGCGCTGCTGGTGCCCGGCTCCCTCGCCTACCTGGACGCGGTCCACCGGATGCTGACCGCCGGCATCGTCCCTATCCCGCTCGACCCGCGGCTGACGCCGTACGAGCGGGAGCGCATCCTCCGAGGGCTCTCGCCCGCGCTGATCGTCGAGGGGGATCGCGAGCTCGCTGCGCTCGCCTCGACCCTTCCCCCTCCCGGCCTCCCCCTGGCCCGCCCGATGCACTGCACGTCGGGCACCACCGGCACGCCCAAGGGCGTGTGGTCCGGACTGCTCTCGCCCGAGGACGCCAAAGCGCTGGTCGCCGAGGAACGCGACCTGTGGGGGTTCGACGGCGACGACGTCAACCTGGTCCTCAGCCCGCTCTACCACTCCGCGCCCCTCCGCTTCGCCCTCGGTACGACGCTCGCCGGCGGCCGGGTCGTCATCCCCGGCCCCTTCGACCCGGCCCTCGTCACGACCGCCATCGAGGAGCACCGGCCGACCACGATGTTCTGCGTCCCCACGCACCTGCAGCGCCTCTTCGCGCACTGGGACGAGCACGGATGGCCCGACCTCACCTCCTACCGGCTCGTCGCCCACGCGGGCGCGCCCTGCCCCACCGACGTCAAGCGTCGGCTGATCGAGGCCTTCCCGCCCGGCTCGACCTGGGAGTTCTACGGATCGACCGAGGGCCAGTTCACCGCGTGCCGCAGCGAGGAGTGGTTGGAGCGGCCCGGGACGGTCGGCCGCGCCCGGCCGGGGCGGTCGCTGGCGATCGACGACGACGGCCGGATCTGGTGCACGGTTCCGTCGTACGCACGCTTCACCTACTTCGACGAGCCGGAGAAGACCGCCGCAGCCTGGCGGGGAGACGCCTTCACCGTCGGCGACGTGGGCCGCCTCGACGCGGACGGCTACCTCTACCTCGACGGCCGGCGTGAGGACCTCATCATCAGCGGCGGCGTGAACGTCTACCCGACCGAGGTGGAGCAGGTGCTCGGCGAGTGCCCCGGCGTCAGCGACATCGCCGTCTACGCCCAGGACGATCCCCAGTGGGGCCAGCGGGTGTGCGCGGCGGTCGTGGGCACGGTCGCCGAGGCCGACCTGGCGGCGTACGCGCGCGAGCACCTCGCCCCTCCGAAGCGCCCCAAGACCTACACCTTCCGCGCGGAGCTCCCCCGGACGCTGACCGGCAAGGTACGCCGCCAGGAGCTGTGAACCACTAACCTCCCGCCATGACCCGTTCGTGGACCGCCGCGCAGCTCACCGACCAGTCCGGGAAGGTCGCGGTCGTGACCGGTGGCAACTCCGGCATCGGCTTCCACGCCGCCCGCGAGCTGGCCGCCCACGGTGCGCGGGTCGTCATCGCGTGCCGCAACGTCGACGCGGGTCGCGAGGCGGCCGCAAGGATGACCGGCGACGTGCGCGTCGAGCAGCTCGACCTCGCCGCGCAGGCCTCCGTCGCCGACTTCGCCGAGCGCTGGGACGGGCCGCTGGACCTGCTGGTCAACAACGCGGGCGTGATGAACCCGCCGGCGTACCGCACCACGGCCGACGGCCACGAGCTGATGTTCGGCACCAACCACCTCGGCCACTTCGCCCTGACCGGGCGGCTGCTGCCAGCGCTCCTGCAGAGCCCGGACCCGCGCGTCGTCACGGTCTCCTCGCTCGCCCATTTCGGTGGCACGGACAAGGTGCTCGAGGCCAACCCGGAGCAGGGCTACGTGCCGGAGCCCTACTACGGCAACAGCAAGCTGGCCAACATCCTCTTCGCCCGCGAGCTCCAGCGCCGCGCCACCGAGGCAGGCTCCCCGCTCGTCTCCACGGCGGCCCACCCCGGCATCTCCGCGACCGGCCTGGTCGGTGACCCGAACGGCATGGGCGCCAACCCGTTCGTGCGCGCGGTCGCGCCGTACGTCCTGCCGATCATCTTCCAGTCGGGAGCGAAGGGCGCGAACCCCAGCCTGTACGCCGCCACCGAGGCCGCTCCCGGCTCCTACACCGGGCCGCTGCAGTTCCGGCAGACCCGCGGCCGGATCGGCGAGGCGAGGCTGAGCCGCTACGCGCGCGACGAGGACCTCGGGCGCCGGCTGTGGACGCTCAGCGAGGAGAAGACCGGCGTCTCCTTCCCCTTCTGACCGGCCCTAGCAGGCGAACTGGCGCCGGTAGGCCTGCGGGCTGACCCCGCGCACCCGCGAGAAGTGGTGCCGCAGGGTCGCGGCGTTGCCGAAGCCGACCTCGCTCGCGATCCGGTCCACCGAGGCGTCGCTGCGCTCGAGCAGCTCCTCGGCCGCCGCCACGCGCTGCCGGGTGATCCAGCTGTGCGGCGTCGACCCGGTCTCGTCGCGGAAGCGCCGCGCGAAGGTGCGCGGCGACATCAACGCCCGCTTGGCGAGCGCCTCGACGCTGTGGTCCTCGCGCAGGTTCTCCACGATCCAGGTCAGCAGCGGACCGAGGGTGTCGGCGTCGCAGTCCGGCACGGCCCGCGCGATGTACTGCGCCTGCCCACCGTCCCGGTGCGGAGGTACGACGGCTCGCCGGGCGATCGTGCTCGCCACGGCAGCGCCGTGCTCCTGGCGCCAGATGTGCAGGCAGGCATCCAGGCCAGCGGCGGTGCCGGCGCTGGTGACGACCTGCCCGGCGTCGACGTACAGGACCTCGGGGACGACCCGCGCCAGCGGGAAGCGCCGCTGCAGCTCCTCGGTGTACATCCAGTGCGTCGTGCACTCCAGACCGTCCAGCAGCCCGGCCGCACCGAGCGTGAACGCGCCCGAGCAGACCGACAGCAGCCGCGCGCCGCGCTCGGCGGCCTCCTGCAGCGCGGTGATGACCGGCTCCGGCGGCAGCCCGCCCTTCGGGATCGCCGGGACCGCCACCAGGTCGGCCTCGGCGACCCGGCCCAGGTCCGCGTCCACCTGGATCGAGAAGCCCATCGAGGTCCGCATCGGCTCCTGGGTGTGGGAGCACACGGCGAAGTCGATGGCCGGCACGCCGTCGGCCGTGCGGTCGATGCCGAAGGCCTCGCACAGCACGCCGAGCTCGAACGGGGCGACACCCTCGAAGGCCAGCACGGCCACGTTGGTCAGCATCCCGCCACCCTCGCACGACCATGGCAGGAAATCAACGCAGGCCGCCATTCCTGCCACTCGCGGCAGGATATCGATGAGCGAATGATTACTGCCATGACCACCGTACTCGCCCTCCTCGCCCTGCTGATCGGGCTCGCCCTGACGGTCCTCTGGGCCCGGGCCGACGCCTTCCTCCCCCGCCCGCCCCGCCGCGAGTGGTTCGACTGACCGACACCCGACCGACACCGCCGAAAAGACGAGCAGGCCCGCTCCCCGGAGGGAGCGGGCCTGCTGCGTCTGCTAGCGGTCGATCAGGAGATCAGGCGCCGCCGGTGAGCTTCTCGCGAAGCGCCTGCAGAGCCTCGTCCGAGGCGAGCGAGCCGCCGTCGTTCGTGGACTCGGAGGAGTACGACGAGGCCTCGCCGGCCTCGGCGTCGGCAGCCTTGGCCTCGGCCTGCTGCTTGACGTGCGCCTCCCAGCGGGCGTGCGCCTTGGCGTACTGGTCCTCCCAGGTCGCGCGCTGCTCGTCGTAGCCCTCGAGCCACTCGCCCGTCTCCGGGTCGAAGCCCTCGGGGTAGATGTAGTTGCCCTGCTCGTCGTACGTGGCCGGCATACCGTACAGCGTCGGGTCGAACTCCTCGACGTCCGCCGCGGTCGCGGTCTCGTTGGCCTGCTTGAGCGACAGCGAGATCCGGCGACGCTCGAGGTCGATGTCGATGATCTTGACCATGACGTCGTCGTTGACCTGGACGACCTGCTCCGGGATCTCGACGTGGCGCTCGGCCAGCTCGGAGATGTGGACCAGGCCCTCGATGCCCTCCTCGACGCGGACGAACGCGCCGAACGGGACGAGCTTGGTGACCTTGCCGGGGACGATCTGACCGATCTGGTGGGTCCGCGCGAAGTGCTGCCACGGGTCCTCCTGGGTCGCCTTCAGCGACAGGGAGACGCGCTCGCGGTCCATGTCCACGTCGAGGACCTCGACGGTGACCTCGTCACCGACGGTGACGACCTCGGACGGGTGGTCGATGTGCTTCCAGGACAGCTCGGAGACGTGGACGAGACCGTCGACGCCGCCGAGGTCCACGAACGCACCGAAGTTGACGATCGAGGAGACGACACCCTTGCGGATCTGACCCTTCTGGAGCTGGGTCAGGAAGCCGTGGCGAACCTCGGACTGGGTCTGCTCGAGCCAGGCACGGCGGGACAGGACAACGTTGTTGCGGTTCTTGTCCAGCTCGATGATCTTGGCCTCGAGGGTCTGGCCGACGTACGGCTGCAGGTCGCGGACGCGACGCATCTCGACGAGCGAGGCCGGCAGGAAGCCGCGCAGACCGATGTCCAGGATCAGGCCGCCCTTGACGACCTCGATGACGGTGCCCTCGACGACGCCGTCCGCCTCCTTGACCTCCTCGATCGTGCCCCAGGCGCGCTCGTACTGCGCACGCTTCTTGGACAGGATCAGGCGACCCTCCTTGTCCTCCTTCTGGAGGACCAGGGCCTCGACCTTGTCGCCCACGGAAACGACCTCGGAGGGGTCGACGTCGTGCTTGATGGACAGCTCGCGCGAGGGGATGACGCCCTCGGTCTTGTAGCCGATGTCGAGGAGCACCTCGTCACGGTCCACCTTGACGATGGTGCCGTCGACGATGTCGCCGTCGTTGAAGTACTTGATCGTCGCGTCGATCGCGGCGAGGAAATCAGCCTCGGAGCCGATGTCGTTGACGGCCACCTGGGGCGCGTCGTCGTTGTAGCCGAGGGGAGTCGAGAGGGTGCTCGTCATGAGTAGGAAGAGGTCCTTGGGCGGATAGAAGTAGAAGAACGCGTCTACGGGTGCAGACGCAATTGTCAAGAGTACGCGGGCGCACCCGCGCAGGTCCAACCGGCGACCACTACGCTGAGCGCGTGCAGGAGTGGGCGCATCCGCCGGTGACGGCCCATCGTCGCAGCGCGAACGAGACCGAGTCCAGGCTCGCCAACGGCGCCGACTGGGACCGGTACGCCGACGAGTACCAGGCCACCCACGGGGAGTACCTCGGCGACGTCGGCTTCCTGTGGGGTCCGGAGGGGCTGACCGAGGCGGAGCTGGGCGTGCTCGGGCCGATCGAGGAGCTCGCCGGCAAGCACGTCCTCGAGGTCGGCTCGGGAGCCGGCCAGTGCTCGCGGTGGCTGCGCTCGGTGGGCGCGCATGCCTACGGGCTGGACCTCTCGCACCGCCAGCTGCAGCACTCGCGACGCATCGACGAGTCGACCGGCATCGTCGTACCGAGCGTGCGCGGGACCGCCACCGCGCTCCCCTTCGCCGACGCCTCCTTCGACATCGTCTTCTGCGCGTTCGGGGCGCTGCAGTTCGTGGCCGACATCGACGTGGCCCTCGCCGAGGCGGCCCGGGTCCTGCGGCCGGGCGGGCGGTTCGCGTTCTCGATCACCCACCCGACGCGGTGGATGTTCCCCGACGACCCCACGGCGGAGGGCCTGCTCGCCTCGCAGTCCTACTGGGACCGCACGCCCTACGTCGAGGTCGACGACGAGACCGGCGCGACGTCGTACGTCGAGCACCACCGCACCCTCGGGGACTGGGTGGACCTGCTGGCCGGCAACGGCTTCCGGATCGTCAAGCTCCTCGAGCCGCAGTGGCCCGAGGACAACGACCGGCTCTGGGGCGGGTGGTCGCGAGTGCGTGGCGTGCTGACCCCTGGGACGGCGATCTTCGCGGCGGACTGGTCACCTGTGACCATGCCGTAGTCCGTTCGGGCTACGGCTGAGAGGTCATCCGTCCCGTTCTCGGTCGCTCTCCGCCGAAACCGGGACGCGCGGCCCTACGGTGCTCGCGGAGGGGTCGGCGGTCCGGGCCGTGGAGCACCCGTCCGCGTCCTCATCCCGTTCTCGGCAAGGAGACCCCTGATGGTCAACCGCCCCCGCGTCCGCCCTTCGCGAGCGCGCACCCTCACGCTGACCGGCACCGCCCTGGTGACCGCGGCCGGCCTGACGCTGGCCGCCTCCGGCTCGGCCCACGCGCAGCCGCTGCCGGCGCCGTACGACGCGCTCGCGCACGGCGACCTGGTCAGCCTGAACCTCAACGCCCCGGCGCTCGGCCTCAGCGTGGCCGGTGCTGCGATCGGTCACTCCAAGGCGACCGTCGACTCGACCTTGTCCAGCGGCAACGCGAGGTCCGAGTCCGCGAACCTCGACGCGAACCTGCTCGGCGGCCTGTCGCTGCCGGTCGACACGGTCTCGGCGACCGCTCCCCCGAAGTCCGACCCGGCCGCGCGCACGCTGCTGCCCGTCGACCTCGGCGCGCTGGCGAACGTCGGCGTGATCAGCGGCGACGAGTACGCCGACTACGGCAGCAGCACCACCTGCCCGACGGCGAACGGCACGGGTGACCGCGTCTACTCCGACGCCCTCACGACCCTGGCTGGCGTCACGCTGCTCAGCGTGCCGGTGGCCGGCACCGTCGCCAGCGTCGGCGCGTCCAGCCAGCGCGCGACCACGAAGGTCGACGCGGCGGGCAGCGTCCTCTCGACGCTCACCACCAACGTCGCGCCCATCTCGCTGCTCGGCGGCGCGGTGACGGTGAAGGTGTCCTCCCCCGTCGTCCTCAAGGCCACCTCCGACGGCACCACCGGGACCGCCGGCTTCCAGGACCCGCCGACCGTCACCGTCACGGTGAACGGCAGCGACATCAACGTGCCGCTCAACGGTCAGCCGATGAGCATCAGCCTGCCCGCTGCGCTCGCCGCGGTCGCGGACCTGAAGGTCACCGCCTTCTCCCCCACGAGCCAGAGCTCCGGCGCGCACGGCGAGGCGGACCTGCAGGAGCTGCTGCGCATCCAGCTCAACGTCGCGTCCCTGCTCGGCAGCCCGCTGGTCGCGCTCGACCTCGGCGTCGCGCCGATGCACGTCACCGCGGACGCGCCGACCGGCGGCGTCGAGTGCGTGCCGTCGACCACGAAGGACACCGACGGCGACGGGCTCACCGACGCCCAGGAGGCCCAGCTCGGCACCGACCCGAACAACCCTGACACCGACGGTGACGGGCTGAACGACGGCACCGAGGTCAACACGACCCACACCGACCCGAAGAAGGCCGACACCGACGGTGACGGCATCAACGACGGCGACGAGGTCTCCGGGGCCAAGAACACGACGTACGGCGGCGCGCCGACCGACCCGCTGAAGGCGGACACCGACGGCGACGGCCTCACCGACGGCCAGGAGATCACCACCTACGGCACCAACCCGAACAACGTCGACACCGACGGTGGCGGCGCGCCCGACGGCGCCGAGGTCCTGGTCGACCACACCGACCCGCTCAACCCCGCCGACGACGTGAAGACCGACTCCGACGGCGACGGCCTCACCGACTCCGAGGAGCAGGTGCTCGGCACCGACCCGCTCAAGGCGGACACCGACGGTGACGGGCTGAACGATGGCACCGAGGTCAACACCACCCACACCGACCCGCTCAAGGCGGACACCGACGGTGACGGGCTCAGCGACGGCACCGAGGTCAACACCACCCACACCGACCCGACCAAGGCCGACACCGACGGCGGTGGGGTGGACGACGGCACCGAGGTCGCCGCCGGCACCGACCCGAACAACGCGGCCGACGACGCCACGGTCGACTCCGACGGCGACGGGCTCCCGGACCTCCAGGAGGCCCAGCTCGGCACCGACCCGCACAAGGCGGACACCGACGGCGACGGCCTGTCCGACGGCTACGAGGTGAACACCTCGCACACGGACCCGACGGTGCGTGACACGGACGGCGACGGCCTGTCCGACGGCAAGGAGGTCCACGGCCCGAGCTCGGCGTCCCCCAGCTGCCACAGCAACCCGCTGAAGAAGGACACCGACGGTGACGGGCTCACCGACGGCACCGAGGTCAACGGGATCACCCTGCGACAGAAGGTCTACACCGGACGGAGCGCGTCGACGACGAACCACCGGATCGGCAAGGTGCACACCAACCCGTGCAAGAAGGACACCGACGGTGACGGCCTGAGCGACAGCCGCGAGGTCAAGGGCGTGAAGATCACGACCAAGGTCGTGCGTGCCAAGAAGTACGGCGGGAACTACGTGATCGGCTTCCGGCTCACGGACCCGACGCGCAAGGACACCGACGGCGACGGTCTCACCGACAAGCAGGAGCTCACCGGCAGCGCCAACACCCGGTTCCACTCCCGCGCGTCGGACCCGGACCGGGCCGACACCGACTTCGGTGGCGCCAACGACGGGACGGAGGCCAAGCGTCGGCACACCGACCCGACGGACTTCATGAACGGTCGGGCCTGACCGATCGAGGTCGAACCCGCGGGGCACCGGCGAACGCCGGTGCCCCGCGGGCATTTCTCCCTAGAGTTCGGGTGTGGAGGGAACGCGGCGCTGGGTGGGCGACACCAGCATCGGCTGGCGGATCCTGCTGACCGCCGAGCTGGGGTCGTCCGTCGACCGCGTCGCCCTCGCCGCCCTGCAGCGGCGGCTCACCGAGCCCGACCCGCGCCCGGTGCGGGTCGAGGACGTCGACGGTGCCGTCGTGATCTCGGCACACCACTCCGCGGCCGACGGGCTGGGCCTGCTCGAGCTGCTCGAGCGAGCGGGGCACGGCCCGGCCCGCTCGGCCGCCCGCGGGGTGGGCGCCCAGGAGGGCGGCAGCCTGGGCGCCGGGATCCGGCAGCGGTTGGTCGAGGCGCTGCTGCGGCCGCCCGCCTCCCCCGTGCCGCCGGTCCGCACGCGCTCGGCCGGCGACGTCCTCGTCACGACCGAGGTCGCCGGCCCGGTCACCCCCGCCGCCCTCGTGTACGCCGGTGCGCGGGCCGCGCGGGACTGGCAGGCGGCCCGCGGCGCCCGTGCCGACCACGTCGCCATCGCGGTGGGGGCCAGTCGCGGAGCGCGCCCGCCGGGTGCCGACCCGGCCGACGACAGCGTGCTGCTGCGGCTGCGCGACGTGGAGCTGCTCGACCGCGACGGGGTGGCGGCCGCGCTCCGGGCGGCCGGCCCGGAGGTCAGCCCCGGAGCCGCGGCGACCTCATGGCTGGCCGGCGCCGCCCTCGGCCTGGGCCTGCGGGCGCTGCGATCCCGGCTCGGCTCCACCCTGCTGGTCTCGCACCTCGGCGAGGTGACCGCTCCGGACGTGGAGCGGCTGTCCTTCCACCCGGTCACCGCCGGCGGCTCCGGCCTGTCCCTGGGTGCCGTCGGGCACCGCGGCCGTACCACCCTCACGCTGCGGGCGCGCGCGTCCCGGTGGGACGACGACGGCCTCGAGCACATGCTCGAGGCCGTCGTCCAGCGGCTGTGAGACCGCGCCTGGTCGGGTGGGGGCGGTCGGTTCAGACCCCGACCAGCGGGCGGTCCGTGCCGTGGTCCTGGCCGGCGTCCCGCACCGCCGACGTGGGTCGGGTCAGGACGAGCCCGAGACCGAGGAGCAGCAGGCCCAGCAGGAGGCCGACCAGCGGTATCCAGGTCCGCGCGCCGGCGAGCCACAGGGCCTTGCCCGACAGGGTGTCGACCTCCTTCTGGACCTGGGCGTCGGTGTACTGCACGGTCCCGTCGAAGGCGGGCACCGTGCGTCCGGCGTACTCCAGCTCCTGCGTGCGGACCTCGACCCGCTGCACCGGCGTACCGGTGGCCGGCTCGATGGAGAGCGTGCGCACCATGCCGTAGGTCATCGCGGCGTCCACCGACGGCGCCTTCGATCCGAAGACCGAGCCCGGCACCTGCTCGTGCGCGATCACCCGCGGCGCGATGGTCTGCACGAACGTGTAGACCTTCAGGCCCTTGACCGACGTCTCGCCGGCGTACGTCGCGGTGGTCGCGGCGCGCAGGGTGTCGTCCCAGTTCTGGTAGTCGTGCTTCTGGGTGTCGAACGGGAACTTGTAGGTCTGACCGGTGAACACGACGGTGTCCTCAGGACCCTTCGTCGACTGGATCCACGACCCACAGGTGCCGCACGCGACGCCGGCACCGCTGACCGAGTCGAACGGGACGCGCTCCTGGGACTGCTGGAAGACCGAGCCGTCGGCGCGCCAGACCGTGGTGTTGTTGTTCCAGACCGAGACGCCCTTCGGGAGCTTGACCGTGCCGGTGTCGTCGGCGACCGTGCGGGCCTCGATCCGGAGGTCCGTCGTCTGCGGGGCGAGGACGTCGGGGTCGGTGTTGAACACCTGGGCGCCGTGCGACTCCAGGGACGTCACCTCGTCGTAGTGGGTGGGCACGGTGGCGAGCGTGGGATAGGCGTAGAAGCGGGTCAGGCCCGCCGCCACGACCAGGAACACGCCCAGGCCGACCAGTGCGGTTCCGATGGAGCGACGCATGGTGGTCACCTCTCTGCGGTTGCCGCGCGCGTCGCGCGGGATCGGTGCGAGGCCGCGGGCGCGGCGCTCAGGATCTCGCTGGTCCAGCCGCGGGCGTTCTCCCGCATCTGCGACCAGTCGAACTTCTGCGCCCAGGACTGGCACGCGGCCGTCCGGTGGGCGCGTACGCCGAGCGAGTCGGTGCTGTCGAGCGACTCGGCCAGCTGCTCGGCGAGCCGGCGGCGTACGCCGTCCAGGTCGGTGCCGTCGGGCACGAACCACCCGGTCTCCCCCGGGCGGATCGAGTCGCGCAGGCCGGGCACGTTGCGGGCGATCGTGGGCACGCCCCAACCGGCCGCCTCGATGACCGACTGCCCCCAGCCCTCGGCGTCCGAGGCGCACACGTGCAGGGACGCGCGGGCCAGCAGCTCGCCCTTCACCTCGTCGCTGACGTAGCCGTGGAACGTGACCCGGTCAGCGATGCCGAGCTCGGCCGCCCGCTGCTCCAGACGCTCCTGCTCGGGGCCGCGGCCGATGACGTCGAGGCGCACGTCCCGGCCGGCGAGCTCCGGACGCGCCAGCACGTCGCGCAGCGCCTCGAGCACCAGGTCGACCCGCTTGTGGGTGACCAACCGGCCGAGCACGACGACCCGGTCGGGGTCCTTGCCGGCGGCGTCGACCAGGCCCGCGTCCGGGACGTCCGCACCGTTCTCGAGCAGGCCGATCGGCGTGCGCCAGTCGAGCTGCTCACGCATCTCGACACGCGTCGAGTGCGAGACCGCGACGGTGCGGCGGTTGCGGTAGACCCGGCGCATCACGATCCGCTCCATCCACTGGCCCACGAGGGCCACCGGCGCGGAGAAGTGCGTGGCGAACTGCTGCTGGTGGACGTGGTGCACCACCAGCAGCACCGGGCGGCTGCGCGGCACGAAGAGCGGCGCGTACGCCGGGATGCTTCCGGCCAGGTCGATGACCGCGTCGACCCGCCGGCGGTGCAGCAGCAGCCAGCCGGCGGCGTACAGGAAGAACGTGAGGAGGCCGCCGCCACGGCGTACCTCGATGCCGTCGCGGGTCAGGCTGCGTGCCTGGCCCGGCTCGCGCGCGGTCAGGTAGGTGACCTGGGCGCCGCCGTCGCGCAGGGCCACGGCGTACTGCCAGGCGTAGATCTCGGCTCCGCCGGCGGCGGAGTGGTCGGTGTCGCGCCAGTTGACGACCACGACCCGGCGGCCGGCGAGGTCACTCATGGCGCATCCCCGCCCAGGTGGCGACGAGCAGGGCCGGCAGGGCCACGGAGGAGGGCAGCGGCATCGGGTTCCGCCGCCTCGGGTTCCTCGACGCAGCCCTGCCGGGGCTGGGGGCTTCCTCGACCCCGCGAAGGGGGGTAGCCGCGATCGCACGGGTGCGCCAGGCGATCGCTGCGAGGTCGAGGAAGGATCGGGCGCCGTGCCGGAGCGGCACGAACGTGGAGCCGGGCACGTCGACCCAGCTCACGGGGATCTCGACGATGTGGGCGCCGGTCCGCTGCAGGCGGACGAGGAGCTCGACGTCGAAGGAGAAGCCGTCGGTGACGAGGCGCTCCGCGACGTCGCGGGCGAGGTCGGCGCGCACCACCTTGAAGCCGCACTGGGTGTCGGAGACAGCGGGCAGCAGCCGGCGGGCGATCCGGCGGTAGCAGGCCGCGCCGCGCGACCGGGTGCGGCAGTGCCGGACCTCGGTGTCGCTGCCGGGCAGGCGTCGCGAGCCGATCACGACGTCGGCACCTGTCCGGACGCGGGCGAGCGCACCGGCGAGTGCGTCCAGGTCGGTCGCGCCGTCGGCGTCCATGAAGCAGACCAGGTCGTCGGCGTCGGCGTCGTCCTCGGTGACGGCGAGCAGACCGGTCCGGACGGCCGCGCCCTTGCCGCGGACCGCGCAGGCGACCACGCGGACGGGCAGCGCGGCGCTGTCGAGGGCGCGGGCGACCTCGGCGGTGCGGTCAGCGCTGGCGTTGTCGACCACGGTCACCTCGACCCGGCCGACGTGGCGGCGGTGCGCGACCACGTAGCGGCGCAGCGCACGCAGGGTGCGCGGCAGGCGTAGCTCTTCGTCGTACGCCGGAATGACGATGTGCAGCATCGGACCCTCCCAAGCCGTCTGCTCCGTCCGGCCACCTCTCCCCAGGTGGACCGGACGAGTGGTGCACGGCTCCCGAGCAGCCGCGACCTACGTGATCACTTCTGTGCGTAGGTCCTCAGCTGGTCCGAGGCGACGGGCGTCTGGTGGCCCTGTGCCACGTGGACGCCGCTGACGAGCGCGGCGAAGGCCGCGAGTGCCCCGACGAGCGCAGCGATGAATCGGTTCATAGAGGTCCCCTCCCAAAGACCAGGATCCGGCGCACAGCCTCCCGATTGTGACGCCAGTTACATCCTGTCCCGGAGTATCCATGCCGTGCTGACCAAAAGCAAAAGAAGCACGGAAACGTCGCAGAACAGGACGAAGTCCCGGTGTTTCGCGACCAAAGGCATGGTTGACAGGGCCCTCTCGGAGGGTCCCAGGTCCACCAGGACCAGGCCGTCCGCGTCGTACGCCGTCGTGGCGCCGTGCCGGTGCAGCTGCTCCACCGTCGGGCGGGCGCCCAGGCCGGCCTCGACCAGCACCCACCGCACGTGCAGGCCGCGCAGGGCGGCGACCGGGTCGGCCGCTGACAGGGCCACGCGGATCGCGTCGGACCGGGGGTCCTCGGCGGGCACGACCTGGTCGGTGAGGTAGGTGCGGTCGTCGACGAGCACCTCCCCGGGAAGCGCGCGGGGTGCGGGGTCCAGGACCGCGCGGTCGTGCGCCCAGGGGAAGGCCCGGTAGGAGCCGGTCCAGGGCAGCACGACGGTGGTGCCGGGAACCTCCGCCAGCCGGCGGGCGACCACCTCCCACGCGGGCGGGTACGACGAGCGCTGCAGGTCGCCACCCAGCCCCCAGCCGAGGGTGGGCAGGAGCAGGACGGGCGCCACGACGAGGAGCCCGACGACACCCCGGAGAGCCTCCCGGTTCGGGCGGATCCGGCCGCGGACCTCGGTCACCGCGCCGGCCAGGCCGGCCGCGAGCACGAGCCCGAGCGGCGCCAGGAAGCGGTGCGAGTCGCGCAGCAGCGCGAGGCCGGGCACGGGGGCCGCAAGGTCCTCGAGCAGCCGGTCTCCCCCGGGCAGGTCGGGCAGCAGCGCGACCACGAGGGCGCCCGCGCCGAGGACGCCGAGCCGTCGCGCCTCGCCCGGTTCCTGGCGCGACCACGGCACCAGGCCGAGCAGCGCGACGAGGCTGAGCAGGCACGAGAGCAGCACCACGACGCTGCTCGTGCGCGGCTCGAGCAGGATCGAGGTCTTCCAGATCCCGCCGAGGGACAGCAGGCTCGGCAGCACCCCGGCCGACGACTCCGCGCGCGCCGCGAAGCCGGCGAACACACCGGTCGTCGTGACGTCGGACGTGGTCGCGGTGATCGCCGGTGCCAGCCAGGCGAGGTTCGCGACGAGGGCGATGGCGACGATGCGCCACCAGGTACGACGTCCGCCGGCGAGGACGAGCAGCGTCACGGCGGCCATCACCCCGTTGGACGGGCTGCACGTCGCGGCGAGGACCGAGGTCAGCGCCGCCGGCGCCCAGCGGTTCCGGTCCTCCCGCAGCCGGCGGGCGGCGAGGGCGACCCACGGCAGCAGGAGGTAGCCGAGCAAGATCGCCCACTGCCCGATGCCGAGCCGTTCGGCCACCCACGGGTTCCAGCAGAACAGGGCGATCGCGGCGGCACGCGCGACGCCGCCGTGGCGACCGGCCATGCGTCCGACGCCGATCCCGCCGACCACGAGCCCGCCACTCAGCAGCAGGCGCTGGAGGACCTGGCCGGGCAGCACGTGGCTCGCCACCGAGATGAGCGCATCCATCGGCACCGCCCGTGGGAGCGACCCGTCCAGCCCGAGCCAGGCGTCCTTCCAGGGCTGGTGCGGAACGAACACCATGTCGCCCACCAGCCAGAAGCCGCGACCCAGCCACAACGGGCCGGTGATCGCGAGGGCGAGGGTCAGCGACCACGCGGCGTCCAGGAGCACCGACCGCCTGCTCACGGCGCCCTCCGCACGGCCGCGCCGAGACCGAGGGCGACGGCGGCACCGACCAGCAGGTCGACCCCGTCCGGTGGCAGCCGCGGCCCGTCGGTGAGCAGGACCGCGGTCGCCGTGTACGCCGCCACGAGGGCCGCCGCCACCACGCCCGCGCACGCCCGGGGCCACCTGCCGGCCAGCCACCCGGCGAGGACGGCGACGCCCACCACCGGGCCGGCGAGCACCCAGCCGAACAGCCCGAGCAGCAGCGCCACCCATCGTCGACCCGGCCCTCCCGGACGGTCGAGTCGGCCCTCCGGGACAGTCGAGTCGGCCCTCCCCGGCCGCACCAGCACCCAGCAGGCCGCGAGCAGGACCAGCCCCAGCAGGACCAGGCCGCCGACCAGCCCGGCGACGTACCCGCGCTGCGGGGTGAAGGACAGCGCGACCGGACCGGGGGTCCCGGCCGGGCGCAGCCAGCCCTGGGACCATCCGTCCACCGCGATCGGTGTCAGCCGACGGCCGCCGACGGTGGCGGTCCACCCCGGGTTGATGTTGACGGGCTCCGAGATGACCGTGCCGGCGCCCGCGGCGGGCGCGGGCGCGCGCGTCGGCAGGAGACCCAGCTCGACGGGCTGGAACTGCTCGGTGGACAGCAGCCGCACCCGGTGCACGCCTGCGGCCAGCCGCCAGCGTCGTACGCCGCAGGGGTGCACGGCGAGCTCGCCGTCCCCGACCACGTCGCCGATCGTGCCGCTGACCCGGGTCGCGACCTGCCGGCCGTCCACGACGAGGGTCGGGCCGTAGCCGCAGACCGAGCCGGTGGTCGCCGTCCCGTCGAGGGGTACGCCGACGTGGCCGCCCTGCAGCCGCAGCTCGGCGACCCCCAGCGGGGCGCCGGACCCGGCCGAGGACGAGCGGGGGAAGGTGATCGTGAGGCGGCGGGCCCGCAGCGGCGCGAACGTCGCGATCGGGCCGAGGGCGCCGAACGACACCGACCGCGAGCTGCCGCCGGGCGTGGTGATCCGCGCCCCCGTGGGTGCCACCGCCAGGCCGGAGGGCGCGGTCACCGACAGCCGGCGGATCGTCCGGACCCGGCCGAGGTCGACCTGCAGGCTCGGGGCGGGGTCGCGGGGATCGGCGACCCACTCGGTCGCCGGGTCGGCGTCGTACGCCATCCGGGCGGCGACCGCCGGGTCCGATGCGTACGTCGAGGACGCGGTCATCGTCACGCCGCCGAGCGGCCGGAGCAGCGCCAGGGTCGCGGCGCTGGTGCGGGCCACGACCAGGCCCCGCAGCCGCCAGGACCCGCCGGCGCCCGGGGAGACGGTGAACGTTCGGTCGATCCCGGTCTCCTCCTCGGCCGCGTGTCGGCGGTCCGGGTCGCAGTCGGGGCCGAGCAGCGAGGTCACGCACGCGCGCGTCTCGGGGGTCGCGGTGAAGAGGAAGGACGGGTGGGCGTTCTCGGCGACGGAGGGCACCACGAGCGTGCGCTCGGCATGCACGCCGGCGACATCCACCTCGGCCAGCGCCCCGGCGTCGGCCGACGCGGCGGTGACCCGCACCGAGCCGGCTACCACCCCACCGAGGTCCACGCTCGCGTCGCCGTCGGACCGGACCGTGCGCGCCACGTCCCCTGCCCGGACGGTCCAGGTGCCGGCGCCGGTCAGGGAGACCTGTCGGACCGGCTGCGGCGAGCGCAGGTCCAGCTGCCACCACTGGCCCGCCGGACCGACGTACGCACCGGGCCGCCAGGCGGTCGTCGGGTCGCCGTCGAGCGCCGACCAGGGCCCGTCCTCGGGGTGGGCCGCGCCCACCGTGTCGGCCCATCCGCGCGAGCTCGATGCCGCGAGCCCACGGATCCCGAGGTAGCGCGCCACCACGGGCCGCGCGCGGCCCGGCTCGGGGTAGTCCGGGAGGACGCGGCCGGTGTGGCTGGGCTCATCGGCGGTCATCACGCTGCTCACCGCGTCGTGCACGCGCCCGAAGTCGCGCTCCCGGCGGCGGTAGCCGTCGCCGACCACGTCGACGGGCGCGCTCCAACCGGGCGTCCCGGTCACGACCATCGGCTGGTCGGGGCCGACCAGGCTGTTCCCGACGGCGGTCAGCCCGTCCTCGACCGACGTCACGGTCACCGCAGCGGCGGCGTCGCGGACGTCGTACCCCGGCGAGCCGCGGACCGGGGCGACCCGGAACACCTCGAGCGCCGGCCCGAACGCCAGCTGCCCGAAGGTGCGCACCCGGGTGATGCCCGGCGAGCGCGCCAGGGCGACGGCCACGGTGCTCGCCGAGGGCACCTGCGCGACGTCCTGGTCGAGGTCGTGGCGCAGCAGGACCTGGGTGACGCCGATCCGCGCCAGCATGAACCGGAGGTACGCCGACCCCGTCCCCGTCTCGAGGTAGGACTCCAGCTGCGACAGCAGCCGGATCGTCCCCGCCGGCGTGAGCGGCACCTGGGAGCGGGTCACCCACGCGGACCGCGCGACCGCATCCATGGGCTCCTCCATGGTCCAGCCCCAGGACTGGGTGCCGAAGCCGGAGCCGGGGATGACCCACGTGGTCCCGGGCCGCTTCGCGACGTACGCCGCCGCCTCGGTCCAGTACGACGGGATGCCGGTCCAGCCGGGGATCCGGGTGTCGGCCGCGACGATCGGCGCCGACATCGCCACCAGCCCGCCGACGAGCCCGACGGCGACCCCGGCCGCGACGAACCGACGCGACCGGCGCACCCGTTCGGCCCCCGTCCGCACCACCGCGTCGGCCACCACCCCCACCCCGAGCGCCAGCGGCAGCCGCAGGACCGGGTCGGCCTTCGGGACGTTCCGCAGCGGAGCCAGCGGGCCGTCGAGCAGCCCCTGCAGCCAGCCCGCGAGCGGCCCGTCCAACGGCCCCGTGTGTGCGGCCACCTGGCAGAGCAGACCGAGCGCGACCGCGGCCAGCAACGGCCCGCGCCACCGGCTGCGCCAGCGCAGCAGACCCACGAACCCGAGCGCCGCGACCACCCCCGAGCCGAGCACCAGCCACGGGGAGGACGTCAGCTGCCAGCCGGCCGGCCACCACGGCGTACCTCCGACCTGGAGGTAGTCGATCCAGTTGCTGGTGCCGCGCAGCGACGCGGAGAAGCCGGCGGTGGCCGTGGTGGTCCGCGCGTCCTCGACGTAGTCGAAGAAGGGCGGGCTGACCGCGCCCAGCCGGAGCAGCGACACCACCCACCACGCGTTGGCCGCCGCCATCAGCGCGAGCCACCCCGCGACGAACCTCCACCCGACGACGCGCCGCCACGCCGCCCAGCCGACGACGAGGGCCAGCAGCGCCGCGGGCGCGGCGGTCGCGGTGCCGTTCACCCCTCCCCCGCACGCGAACGCCGCGACCGACAGCAGGGCCCCGTCGCGCGGACGTCGCCGCCCCGCCAGCACCTGCACGAGCGGCAGCAGCGCCCACGGCAGCACGACCGCCGGCAGGACCTCCGCACTGCGCACCCCGACCTCCGCCACCATCCGGGGCGTCAGCGCGTAGGCGAGACCGGCGGCGGCCGCCGCCCACGGTCCGGTGCCCAGCGCGCGGGCCAGTCGGCGTACGCCCTCACAGGCGAGGACGACCAGCAGGAAGGACCACAGCCGCTGGGTCACCCACCCCGGGACGCCGAGCCACTCCACGACGGTGAAGAAGCTGCCCTGCGGGAACAGGTAGCCGTAGGCCTGGTTCTGCAGCTCGCCGAGCGAGGTTCCCGGGTGCCACAGCGAGAAGGTGCCCGACAGGTAGCCCGCGGGACGCTCGGTGAGCTCGAGCCGGGTGTCCTCGGTGGTCCGCCCCCACTGCTCGGTGAGGAGCAGGACGGCCAGGACGGCGTAGACGCAGCAGAGGAGGGCCGTGCACCGGCGGTCGCCGGGGACACCCCGCTCCGGCATCCCGGCCTCCCTCCTGGTCCCGACCGAGTGGCGGTGGTCACTGTATTCCGGCGCCCTCGGATTCCGGAGAACCTGCCACCCAGCATCTAGGCTCTACGCGTGATGAGCGTGGTCGAGGCCCCGGTGGGCTCCAAGATCCTCCGGTTGCTGCGCAGCAGCGCGGGGATCGCGATCGCCATGGCCGTCATGAACATCGGCGCCTACGCGTTCCAGATGGTCTCGGCCCGCCTCCTCGGCCCCGAGCAGTACGGCGGCATCGCCAGCCTGATGGCGCTCCTCATGGTCCTCTCGGTGGTCCAGCTCGGGATCCAGGCGACCGCCGCCCGACGGATCGTGCACGAGCCCGCGGACGTCGCCGCCATCGAGCAGAGCATCCTGGCCACGACCTGGCGCGCCGCCTGGGGCCTGGGGCTCCTCGCGCTGGCCTGCGCGCCGCTGGTGTGGAAGCTCCTGGAGCTCGGGTCGATCTACCCGGCGCTGCTGCTGGCGCTCACCGTCGTACCGACCACGCTGATGGGTGGCCAGGCGGGCGTCCTGCAGGGCGAGCGCCGTTGGCTGCCGCTCTCGCTGATGTACATCGCCGTCGGCGTTCCGCGCGTCGTCCTGGGCGCCGGCTTCCTCGCCGTCCGGCACACCGAGGGCAGCGGCATGCTCGGCGTGCTGGTCGCCTCCTTCATCCCGGTCGGCATCGGCTGGCTCGCGCTGCGCGGCCACCGGCCGCACGCCACGGCCACCGAGCACAACCGGGAGGTTCGTCGCGACGTGCGCCACGAGGCGATCGCGTCGTCGATGGCCCTCCTCGCGTTCACCGCGCTGGCGAACCTCGACGTCATCGTCGCGCGCAACGTCCTCTCCCACCACGACGCCGGTCTGTACGCCGGTGGCCTGATCGTCACCAAGGCCGTGCTGTTCCTGCCGCAGTTCGCGGTGGTGATCCTGTTCCCGTCGATGGCCGACGACTCGCAGAGCCGGCAGGCGATCGTGCGGGGGCTGATCTTCCTCGGCGGGCTCGGGGCGTTCTGCGTGCTGGCCACCTGGGCGCTGCAGAACGTCGCGGTCCAGTTCGTCGGGGGCGAGAAGTACGCCGGGGTCACCGGACGCCTCTGGCTCTTCGCGGTCATCGGCGGCCTGCTGTCCCTGCTGCAGCTGCTCGTCTACAGCGGCCTGGCCCAGCGCGGCCGGAGCACGAAGTACATCGTGGCCGTCAGCGTGGCCGCCCTGATCGGCCTCGGCGGCATGGCGACCGGCCTCACCGGCCTGGCCCTGACGGTGATGGCGATCGACGCCGTCACCGTGGCGGTGCTGCTGGCCCTCCAGCTGCTGCAGCGCCCGGCGACGCTCTCCGAGTAGTCCGCGCCCGCGAAGTAGTCCGCGCCCGCGAAGGCGTGCCGCCACGAATGGGCGGGACCTACCGACGCCGACCGCGAGCGCGGCAGCGCGGCGCCGCCGGTGTCGAGCCGGGGTCCTCACCGGAACGAAGTGACGGCGATGACCCCGGGAGACACCGATCAGCGGCGACGCGCTCGCGCCGAACGAATCAGTGGGCCGCGTCGTGCCAGGACCGCCCGGTCCCGACCGAGACGTCCAGCGGCACGGCCAGGTCGGCGGCGGAGCCCATCTGCTCGCGCACCAGCGCCTCGAGCGTCTCCCGCTCCCCCGACGCCACCTCGAACACGAGCTCGTCGTGCACCTGGAGCAACATCCGTGAGGCCAGCCCGGCCTCGGCCATCGCGGCCCGGGTCTTCAGCATCGCGACCTTGATCAGGTCGGCGGCCGAGCCCTGGATCGGGGCGTTGAGGGCCATCCGCTCGGCCATCTCGCGCCGCTGCCGGTTGTCGGAGGTCAGGTCCGGCAGGTAGCGGCGCCGCCCCATGATCGTCTCGGTGAACCCGGTGCTGCGCGCCTCGTCGACGACGCCGCCCAGGTAGTCGCGGACCCCTCCGAAGGTCTGGAAGTACTCATCCATCAGCCCGCGCGCCTCGCTCGGCTCGATGCCGAGCTGCTGGGACAGGCCGAACGCCGAGAGCCCGTAGGCCAGGCCGTAGTTCATCGCCTTGATCTTCGCGCGCTGCTCGGGCGAGACGTCGACGTCGTCGGGCACGCCGAACACGCGCCGAGCGGTGATCGTGTGGAAGTCCTGGCCCGACCGGAACGCCTCGATGAGCAGGTCGTCCTCGGACAGGTGCGCCATGATCCGCATCTCGATCTGGCTGTAGTCGGCGGTCATCAGCGCCTCGTAGCCGGCTCCGACCACGAAGCTCTCCCGGATCCGGCGGCCCTCCTCGGTGCGGACCGGGATGTTCTGCAGGTTCGGCTCGGTGCTGGAGAGCCGGCCCGTCGCTGCGATCGTCTGGTGGAAGGTCGTGTGGATCCGGCCGTCGGGCTGGACGGTCTTGAGCAGCCCCTCGATGGTCTGCCGCAGCCGGATCACCTCGCGGTGGCGCAGCAGGTGCAGCAGGAACGGGTGCTCGGTCTGCGCGAACAGCCCCTGCAGCGCGTCGGCGTCGGTGGTGTAGCCGGTCTTGGTGCGCTTGGTCTTGGGCATCCCGAGCTCGTCGAAGAGCACCACCTGCAGCTGCTTGGGCGAGCCCAGGTTGATCTCCCGGCCAATGACGGCGTACGCCGCCTCGGCCTCCTCCCGCACCAGCGTCGCGAAGTGGCTCTCCAGCCCTTCGAGGTGCTCGGTGTCGACGGCGATGCCGGTCTGCTCCATCCCGGCCAGGATGCCCACCAGCGGCAGCTCGACGTCGGTGAGCAGCTGCTTGCCGCCGGCCTTGGCGACCTGGTCGGCCAGCTCGGCGGACAGGTCGAGCGTGGCGCGCGCCTGCACCATGGCGTCCGTCGCGACACCGGCCTGGTCGCCGCTGTCGTCGAAGAGCAGCTCGCCCTGGTCGGGGTCCTCGCTCGTGGTGAGCTCGCGGTGCAGGTAGCGCAGGGTCAGGTCGGCGAGGTCGTAGGACCGCTGGTCCGGAGCGACGAGGTACGCCGCCAGCGCGGTGTCCTCGACCACGCCCGCGAGCGTCCAGCCGTGGGCGGCCAGCGCGACGAGCGGACCCTTCGCCGCGTGCAGCACCTTCGGCTGCGCCGGGTCGGCCAGCCAGGTCGCGAGCGCGGCGTCGTCCGCGGGGCTGAGGTGCTCGACGTCGACGTACGCCGCGCGCCCGTCGGCCAGCGCCAGCCCGATGCCCGTCACCCGGCCGGTGCCGCTGCCCCAGCTGCCCTGGACGCTGAGGCCGACCGTCTGGCCGGCCACATCGGCGAGCCAGCCCGCCACCTCGCCCTCGGCGAGGGCCACGCCGTCGAGCTCGACGCCGGCCTCGACCTGCACGTCCTCGGCGGGTGCGACGACGTCCATGATCCGGGTGCGGAGCTCACCGCGGAACTCCAGCTCGTCGAGCAGCTCGAGCGCCGAGGACCGGTCCCACTCGCGCCGGACCAGGTCCTCGACGGTGACACCGAGGTCGAGGTCGCGCACGAGCGCGTTGAGCCGGCGGTTGCGGATCACGTCGCCGAGGTGCTCGCGGAGCGACTCGCCCTTCTTGCCGGTGATCTTGTCGGCGTGGGTGATCACGTTGTCGAGGCCGTCGTAGGTGTTGATCCACTTGGCCGCGAACCCGGCCCCCACCCCCGGGACGCCCGGCAGGTTGTCGGAGGTCTCCCCCACGATCGCCGCGAGCTCGGGGTAGCGGTGCGGCGGGACGCCGTACTTCTCCTCGACCGCCGCCGGGGTCAACCGGGCCAGGTCGGAGACGCCGCGCATGGGGTACAGGACCGTGGAGCGGTCGGTGACGAGCTGGATCGAGTCGCGGTCACCGGTGAGGATCAGGATCTCGAGGTCGTCCACCTCGGCGAGCGACTGGGTGACGAGGGTGGCGATGATGTCGTCGGCCTCGAAACCCTCGGACTTGAGGAACGGGATCGAGAAGCTGGTCAGCATCCTCTCGATCAGCGGCAGCTGGCTGCTGAACTCCCCCGGCGTCTTGTTCCGCTTCGCCTTGTACTCGGAGTACTCCTCGGTGCGGAAGGTCTGCCGCGAGACGTCGAAGGCCACCGCGACGTGCGTCGGCTGCTCGTCGCGCAGCACGTTGACGAGCATCGAGGTGAAGCCGTAGACGGCGTTCGTGTTCTGCCCGGTCGCGGTCGAGAAGTTCTCGACGGGCAGCGCGAAGAACGCACGGTAGGCGAGCGAGTGACCGTCGAGGAGCAGCAGCCTGGGCACCCGGCGACTCTACCGAGCGCCACGGACACTAACGTCGGCCGCATGGCCGAGAACGATGACCTGATCGAGCAGCTCAACCTCACCCGCGGCGCGCTCAACGACAAGCTGGACGTGACCGTCGTGGAGGCCTCGCCCGAACGGGTCGTCGGGACCATGCCGGTCGTCGGCAACACCCAGCCCTACGGCCTGCTGCACGGCGGCGCGTCCGTCGCGCTCGCCGAGACCCTGGGCTCGGTGGGCTCCGCGCTGCACGCCGGCACGATGGGCAAGGTCGCGGTCGGCGTGGACATCAACGCCACCCACCACCGCGCGGCCACGTCCGGCGTCGTGACGGGTACGGCGACCGCCATCCACCTCGGCCGCAGCAGCGCGGCCTTCGAGGTGGTCATCACCAACGAGCAGGGCAAGCGGGTCTGCACGTCGCGGATCACCTGCGCCCTGATCGACGCCCCTCCCGCGGGCTGACCCCGCCGGCCTCAGTCGAAGTCGACGAGCGCGATCCGCTCGACAGCGGCCCGCGCCGCCCGGCGCTGCGAGCGACGCGCCGCGAGGACCTTGTTCAGGCCCCGGTCGGTGGCGGTCGGCGGGGTGATCCGCTGCCGGACCACCGAAGTGGTCGCGAGCCGGATCGTCGCGACCGGGCCGAATCCGAGCCGCGCCATGAACCGGTTCGCCTCGCGCGACGTCGACGGCACGGCGGTCGTGACGTGGAGCAGCCCGTTCTCCTCGGCGTACGTCGTCGCCGCATCCATCAGCGCGCGGCCGACGCCGTGACGGCGCAGGTGCGGCAGCACGCGCGGCTGGACGGACTGGACGCAGGGCTCGAGGTTGATCGGCGAGAGCGTGGTCAGGCGCAGGTACACGGCGCCGGCGAGCTGTCCGTCGTACTCGACGACGACGAGCCTCTGCTCTGGCGACGCGGCCGCCTGCTTGATGACGAGCTCGAGGTCCGCCACCTGGTCGGACGGGTCCGTACGACGCAGCACGTCGCTCCACAGCTCGACCAGTGCCGCCGCGTCCTCACGCCGTGCGATCCGCGTGACGAGGGGGCTGCGACTCATGGGCGAGAGCCTACGCCCGGCCCTGCTCGGCAGTGCAAGGGTTGGTCACGATTGCCGAACATCTCTGTGACGTGGAGCGCCTGGCGGAGGGTCCCGGGTCTAGGGTGTCGCGCATGTCCAAGTCACGCCTCGTCGCCCTGCCTGCCGTGGTCCTCGCCGCCATCTCCCTCGCGGGGTGCGGCTCGAAGGCGGCCACCACCTCGTCCGGCGCCTCGATCATCCAGGCCGGCACGCTCACGGTCTGCTCCGACATCCCCTACGCCCCGTTCGAGGACATCGACAAGTCCTCCCCCTCGGGCTACACCGGCTTCGACATCGACCTGGTCAGCGACATCGCCAAGAAGATGAACCTGTCCCTCACCATCAAGCGCACCCCGTTCGGCCAGCTCAAGAGCGGCGCCGCCCTCAACGCCGGCACCTGCGACCTGGTCGCCTCGGCGATGTCGATCGAGCCCGACCGTGCCAAGGTGCTCGACTTCAGCGAGCCCTACTACGACGCCGAGCAGTCCCTGCTGGTGCCTGTCGGCAGCTCCATCAAGACGATCACCGACCTTGCGGGCAAGAAGCTGGGCGTCCAGAAGGAGACGACCGGCGAGACCTACGCCAACGACAACAAGCAGCCCGGCGAGACGATCATCGGCTACGGCACCGACCCGCAGGAGTACCAGGCGCTGCTGGCCGGTCAGGTCGACGCGCTGCTCCAGGACCTCCCCGTGAACCTGGTCCACACCAAGGACGGCAAGTACACCGTCGTGCAGACCTACAAGACCGGCGAGCAGTACGGCTTCGCCGTCAAGAAGGGCAACGCCCAGCTGCTGAAGGACGTCAACTCGGCGTTGGACGCGCTGAAGAAGGACGGGACCTACCAGAAGACCTGGGACAAGTACTTCAAGGCCAGCTGACGACCTCCGAGGCGATCCTGTGAAGCGCACGACCAAGCGCAGGCTGTCGACGCTTGCCCTGTACGCCGTCTTCGTGGCCGCCCTCGTGGCGCTCGCGCTGGTGGCGAACTGGCAGACGATCAAGTTCAACTTCTGGAACCACGACGGCGTCGCGTTCAACAAGGACAGCAACTGGCCCGACCTGATCACGACGGGCATCGTGAACACGCTGAAGTACACCGCGATCGCCTTCGGGGGCGGCCTGGTGATCGGCGTGGGGATGGCCCTGATGCGCCAGGCACCGGCGGCGCCGTACCGGTGGCTCGCCACGACCTACATCGAGTTCTTCCGAGGCCTCCCGGCGCTGCTCGTCATGGGCTTCTGCTCGACCGGCATCCCGATCGCCTTCGGCTGGCACCCGCCGGGCGGACCGGTCGGGGCCGGCCTGGTCGGCCTGATCCTGGTGGCGAGCGCCTACATGGCCGAGACCATGCGGGCCGGCATCCAGGCGGTGCCTCCCGGGCAGGTCGAGGCGGCGCGCTCGCTGGGCATGAGCTCGGTGAGCACCACGCTGCGGATCGTGCTCCCCCAGGCGTTCCGGATCGTCGTACCGCCGCTGACCAACGAGTTCGTGGCCCTGATCAAGGACACCGCGCTGCTGTCGACCGCGGTCGGCATCGAGCTCAGCCAGCGCGAGCTCACCTCGGTGGCCAACGACTTCGTCAACGGCGGACCCTCGGCCGGCACCTCGACCAGTCTCATCCAGGCGGCGCTGCTGTACCTGGTGATCACTCTCCCACTCACCCAGACAGTGGCCTGGCTGGAGCGCCGACAGCGGAGGGCTGTGCGATGACGATCGACGGCACGACACCGGGCACGGCAGCGATCGCCGTGCGGAACCTGCACAAGTACTACGGCAAGCACGAGGTGCTCAAGGGCATCGACTTCCAGGTCGACCCGGGGCAGGTCGTCTGCGTCATCGGCCCGTCCGGTTCGGGCAAGTCGACGCTGCTGCGGTGCGTCAACCGGCTCGAGGAGCCGACCTCCGGGGAGATCCTGGTCGAGGGCATCGACATCTGCGACCCGGAGACCGACCTCAACCTGGTCCGCTCGCGGATCGGCATGGTGTTCCAGCAGTTCAACCTGTTCTCGCACCTCACCGTGCTGCAGAACCTGACGCTCGCCCAGCGGAGGGTGCGCGGCCGCAAGAAGGCCGAGGCGATCGAGGTCGCGCGCGCGAACCTGGCGAAGGTCGGGCTGGCCGAGAAGGAGAAGTCCTATCCCGGCCAGCTGTCCGGTGGTCAGCAGCAGCGCGTCGCGATCGCACGGGCGCTGTCGATGAACCCGGACATGATGCTGTTCGACGAGCCGACCAGCGCCCTGGACCCGGAGCTCGTCGGCGACGTGCTCGAGGTGATGAAGAGCCTGGCCGCCGAGGGCATGACGATGATGGTCGTGACCCACGAGATGGGCTTCGCCCGCGAGGTGGGCGACCGTCTGGTCTTCATGGACGGCGGTGTGGTCGTCGAGGAGGGCGACCCGCGCGAGGTGCTGGCCAACCCGCAGCACGAGCGGACCCAGGCCTTCTTGTCGAAGGTCCTGTGAGCCCGACGGTCGCACGGCGGTTCACCTGCTCGAAACCGTGTCACGACTCGGTCACGACGCGGCCGTGATCCTTGACACTCCCCCGACGCCCGGCGAGTCTGCCGAGCGATGACAACGCCCGCACAGGTCGGTCGACCCCAGGGCCGGACACACGGAGATCAGATGAGGCAATCGTTCAAGTACGCCGCTGCACTCAGCGCCGTCGCCCTCGCGGCGACCGGTTGCGGCACCAAGTCGACGACGGACACCGGCGGCAACGCCAAGGACCTTCCCGTCCAGACGTCGATCCAGGTGCCGGCCAACGCCGCGAAGCCCGCCGGCGACGGGAAGGCCTCCTGCCCGAGCGGCACCACGCTGGCCTACATCGGCGCCGAGACCGGCCCGAACGCCCAGCTCGGCATCAACATCTACAACGGTGTGCAGCTGGCCATCACCCAGCACAACAAGGCCAACCCGAACTGCCAGGTGCAGTTCAAGAAGTACGACACCGAGGGCGACCCCGACAAGGCGACCGGCCCGGTGACCCAGGCGACCAACGACAAGAACATCATCGGTGTCGTCGGCCTGCCGTTCTCGGGCGAGTCCCAGGCAACCGGCAACATCTTCGAGCAGGCCGGCCTCGTCCATATCACCCCGTCGGCCACCAACCCGCAGCTGACGCAGAACGGCTGGACCACCTTCTACCGCGCGCTCGGCAACGACAACGTCCAGGGCCCGGCGGTCAAGGCGCTCGCCGACAAGCTCGGCGAGAGCAAGGTCTACGTCATCCAGGACGACTCCGACTACGGCATCGGCCTGTCGACCACGGCCCAGAAGGCTCTCGGCAGCATGGTCGTCGGCACCGACAAGGTCACCACCGGCCAGAAGGACTTCTCGGCCGTCGTCTCCAAGGTGATGAACGCCAAGCCGGACGCGGTCTTCTACTCCGGCTACTACGCCGAGGCCGCCCCGCTGGACCAGCAGCTCGTCAACAAGGGTTACACCGGCACCTTCATCGGCCCGGACGGCGTCAAGGACGACCAGTTCATCAAGCTGGCCGGCAGCGCGTCGAGCAACGCCTACTTCACCTGCCCGTGCCTCCCCGGTGAGCTCATCCCCGAGTTCGAGTCGGCGTACAAGTCGGCGTTCAACGCCGAGCCCGGCACCTACTCGGTCGAGGCGTACGACGCCGCGACCGTGCTCCTCACCGGCATCGACAAGGGCAACCTGACCCGCGACAAGCTGAAGAGCTTCGTGAAGTCCTACGACGGCCAGGGCCTGTCCAAGGTCCTCAAGTGGGACAGCACCGGCGAGCTCTCCGAGACGCCGGTCTTCGCCTACTCGGTGAAGAACGGCAAGATCGTCTCCGTCGGCTCGCTCGGCTGACGCCGACCACGGCTCAACAGCACTGACCAGGTGGGGCCGCCCGTACAACGGGCGGCCCCACTGCCGTCAGTGACCAACTGATCGTCACAAGCGAGGATCCGACACGTGATACATCTCCTGATCGACGGCAACCAGTGGATCACCTTCGACTGGGCGTCGCTGAAGCAGAACTTCTGGAGCGTGACCTTCGACGGGCTCACCTTCGGCTCGATCTATGCGCTCGTGGCGCTCGGCTACACGCTGGTCTACGGCGTGCTCAACCTCATCAACTTCGCCCACTCCGAGGTGTTCATCTCGGGTGCCTACGCCTGCGTCTTCACGCTCAGCGCGCTCGGCTTCGGTCCGTCGCCGCTGCAGCTGTCGATCGTGCAGCTCGTCGGCTGCCTGTTGGCGGCCTGCATCGCGGCGATGGCGGCATCGGCCGCCGTGGCCTTCCTGCTCGAACGACTGGCGTACAAGCCGTTGCGCGCCCGCAACGCGTCGCGGCTCTCGTTCCTCATCACCGCGATCGGCGCCTCGTTCGCCATCCAGTACCTGATCTACCTGTGGCGCAGTGCCAACGCCGAGCCCGCGATCACGATGTTCCTCCCGACCCAGCTGTTCACGGTCGCGGGTGCCGCGGTCGACAACCAGCAGGTCACCATCGTGGTCGCCGCGCTGGTGATGATGGTGGCGGTCGACCAGTTCGTCCGCCGTACCCGCCTCGGCCGCGGGATCCGCGCCGTCGCGCAGGACCCCGACACCGCCACGCTGATGGGCGTCGACCGCGAGCGGATCATCGTCACCACCTTCGTCATCGGAGGACTCCTCGCCGGCGCGGCCTCGCTGTTCTACGTGATGAAGGTGCCCTCGGGTGTCATCTACAACGGCGGCTTCATCCTCGGCATCAAGGCCTTCACCGCGGCCGTCCTCGGCGGCATCGGCAACATCCGCGGCGCCCTGGTCGGCGGCCTGCTGCTCGGCCTGATCGGCAACTACGGCCAGATCCTGCTCGGCAACTCGCAGTGGACCGACGTGGTCAGCTTCGTCGTGCTGGTGCTGATCCTGATGGTCAGGCCCACCGGCCTGCTCGGGTCCGACCTCGGCAAGGGGGCACGCGCATGAGCACCGAACCCGTCCTCGGCTCCGGCGGTGAGCAGCAGCACCTCGACGAGGTCGCCGAGCACGCCAACAAGAAGCCCGGTCGCTTCGACGCCCTGAGCAGCTGGTGGGACAGCCGGTCGCGCTTCACCCAGTGGGCGGTGCTGATCCCGATCGTGCTGGTGATCTTCCTGCTGCCGGTCATCAACCCGCCGATCATCACCACCGAGCCGGGCAACGACTGGCCGCTCGCGTGCTTCGACATGGCGCGCTTCGCGCTCGTCGCGCTCGGCCTCAACGTCGTCGTCGGCCAGGCAGGGCTGCTGGACCTGGGGTACGTCGGCTTCTTCGCGGTCGGCTCGTACGTCGCCGCGCTCTGGACCAGCCCCGACTCGCACATGGTCCACATCCCCTACCTGTGGACCCTCCCCCTCGCGATGGTCGTGACGGTGATCTTCGGTGTCGCCCTCGGCATCCCGACCCTGAGGCTGCGCGGTGACTACCTGGCCATCGTGACCCTCGGGTTCGGTGAGATCATCCGCCTGCTGGCCACGCTGATCCCGCCGATGCGCGGGCAGCAGGGCTTCAAGGAGGTCGGCCACCCGCCGGGCCCCACCCACGACAACGTGCCGCTGTTCTCCAACAACCACGGGACGCCCTGGTACATGCTCACCGTGGCCATCATCATCCTGGTGATGATCCTGCTCGGGAACATCGAGCGCAGCCGGGTGGGCCGCGCCTGGATCGCGATCCGCGAGGACGAGGACGCCGCCGAGATCATGGGCGTGCCGACCTTCAAGTTCAAGATCTGGGCCTTCGGCACCGGCGCCGCGATCGGCGGTCTGTCCGGCGCCTTGTTCGCGGGGCAGGTCGGCTTCGTCAACAACCAGAAGTTCGACGTCGTCACCTCGGTGCTCTTCCTGTCCGCGGTGATCCTCGGTGGCTCCGGCAACAAGCTCGGGGTCATCATCGGCGGCGCGCTGGTCTCCTACATCCCGAACCGGTTCACCGCGATCGCCGACTACAAGTACCTCATCTTCGGCGTCGCCCTGGTGCTGTTGATGATCTTCCGCAGCCAGGGGCTGATCGGGGCGAAGTCGCACCTGCTCAGCCACGCCCGCCAGGCACGACGGCGGACGGCCGAGCTGGTCGCCGCCCGACGTACCGCCAGCAAGCCCGAGGAGGCGGCATCGTGACCGAGCAGACCCCCGAGATCCCCGAGGTCATCCCAGACACCGCGGCACCCTCAGCGCCCCCGGCGCTGGACTCCGAGGTCGCCGAGGCCGCCGCGCCGCAGCGTGAGATCGCGGTGGCGGAGGGCGAGAAGCTGCTCGAGATCCGCGACCTGTCGGTGACCTTCGGTGGCCTCAAGGCCCTCGACAGCGTCAGCTTCGACATCAAGCGGGGCGAGATCCTCGGCCTGATCGGCCCGAACGGTGCCGGCAAGACGACCTGCTTCAACGCCATGACGGGCGTCTACCGGCCCTCGGGCGGCGACGTCCTGCTCGAAGGGGTGTCCCTGCGCCGCAAGAAGCAGCACGTCATCACCCGGATGGGCCTGGCGCGCACCTTCCAGAACATCCGGCTGTGGGGCGAGATGACCGCCCTGGAGAACGTCGCGGTCGGGCTCGACACCCGGCACGGCACGAGCCTGTTCGGCGCGATGCTCGGCGCACCCCGGCACCGGCGCGAGGAGAAGGAGACGATCGAGCGCGGCATGGCGCTGCTCGAGTTCGTCGGCATCCCGGAGGCGGCGATGACCAAGGCGAGCGCGCTCCCCTACGGACACCAGCGCCGGCTCGAGATCGCCCGGGCGCTCGCGACCGACCCGAAGATCCTCTGCCTGGACGAGCCGGCCGCCGGCTTCAACCCGGCCGAGAAGGAGAACCTCAGCGAGCTGATCCGCACGATCCGTGCCGACGGCTACACCGTGCTGCTCATCGAGCACGACATGAAGCTCGTCATGGGGGTCACCGACCGGATCGTCGTCCTGGAGTTCGGACGGCTGCTGGCCGAGGGCCTGCCCAAGGAGATCCGCGCCAACCAGGCCGTGATCAACGCCTACCTGGGAGAGGAGATCGACGGTGGCGCTGCTTGAGATCAAGGACATGTCCGTCCACTACGGGCGGATCCAGGCGATCAACGAGATCTCCCTGTCGGTCGACGAGGGCGAGATCGTGACGCTGATCGGCGCGAACGGAGCCGGGAAGACGAGCACGATGCGTGCCGTGGCCGGGCTGCTCACCCTGTCCAACGGTTCGATCACCCTCGACGGCGAGGACATCACCAAGGTGAAGGGCCACAAGCGGGTCCAGCGCGGCATCTCGCTGGCGCCCGAGGGCCGCGGCATCTTCCCGGCCATGACGGTCATGGAGAACCTCGACATGGGCGCCTACGGCCGCAAGGACAAGAAGGAGGTCAAGGAGGACCTCGACCGGGTCTTCGACCTCTTCCCGCGGGTCGCGGAGCGGCGTACCCAGAAGGGCGGCACGATGTCCGGCGGCGAGCAGCAGATGCTCGCCATCGGCCGCGCGCTGATGTCGCGTCCGCGTGTGCTGCTGCTCGACGAGCCCTCGATGGGCCTGGCGCCGCAGTTCATCCGCCAGGTGTTCAGCATCATCAACCAGGTCAACGAGCAGGGCACCACGGTGCTGCTGGTCGAGCAGAACGCGAACCAGGCGCTCTCGATCGCCGACCGTGCCTACGTCCTGGAGACTGGCACGATCACCCACAGCGGCACCGGCAAAGACCTGCTGGCCAACCCGGCCATCAAGGAGGCGTACCTCGGCGTCGCTTGACCTGGCAGGACAGGACAGATCCGCCCAGGGCCGATGCCCTGGGCGGATCTGTTCTCAGCCAGCGTCACCGGCCAGTCGGCGTCAGCGGCGGATCGGGCTCACGCGAAGCAGCGCGCCTTCCGCTGGGCCGCGAGCTCGAACGGCGTCTGCGCCTTCAGCCGGCAGGTCCAGGTGCCACCGGCCGCCTCGGTGACGTAGCTGCTCCAGGTGTGGGTGCGCCAGACGACCGTCCCGCCGAACGACGTCGGCCCGTCCGACTTGCACACCGACTGCTCGTAGGTGCCGTTGACGTAGCGACGCGCCCTGTACCAGATCAGCGTCGTGCCCGCCGGGACATGCATGGTGACCTGCGACGTCACCGTGGTCGTCTCCGTGCTCGTGGTCCGGTACGACGCCGCGAGGTTGAGCTGGGCGTGCAGCTTGACGAAGATCCCCACGACCTTCTTCAGCGTCGCCGAGGCGCCTGTGTCGACAGAGCTCTGCGAGCCGACGCGGGCATAGAGCGTGGTCGTCTTGCTGGTGGTCGTCCGCTGGCCACGCACGATGGTGACGCCCACTCCGAACGACTGAGACTTGAATCGGTAGACCTGGATCGAGGCGGTTCCCTTGACCGCGCGGATCTGAGGCGTGAAGTCCGTCGGACGACATGCGGTCACGGCCGCCGCCGGCGAGGTGAGGCCCGGTGTGACGGCGGCGACGCCGCCGAGCGCCACGCTGAGGATCAGAAGAGCAGTCGCCGCGATGCGACGCTCCGAGAGAAAGCCCATGATTGCTCCTTCGTGCCGCGCCCACCGCGGGCGCCGTGCTCGAGGGCCCTACCCCAGTGCCGCAGGCCACGAAACCCGGTCAGCTGCCGGGGACGCCGTGCGACACGACGCCCTCGGCGACCTGGCGCATCGACATGCGCAGGTCCATGGCGGTCTTCTGGATCCAGCGGAACGCCTCGGGCTCGGTGAGCGAGAGCTGCTCCTGCAGGATGCTCTTGGCGCGGTCGACGGCCTTGCGGGTCTCGAGCCGGTCCTTGAGGTTCTCGACCTCGGCCTCGAGCTGGGTGATCTCGGCGAACCGGCTGACGGCCATCTCGATCGCCGGCACCAGGTCGGACTGGTTGAACGGCTTGACGATGTAGGACATCGCGCCCGCCTCGCGCGCCCGCTCGACCAGGTCGCGCTGGGAGAAGGCGGTCAGCATCACGACGGGCGCGATCCGCTTGCCGGCGATGGCCTCGGCGGCCGCGATCCCGTCCAGGACGGGCATCTTCACGTCCAGGATGACCAGGTCGGGCCGCAGCGACTCGGCCAGCTCGATGGCCTTCTGCCCGTCGCCGGCCTGCCCGACGACGTCGTACCCCTCCTCGACGAGCATCTCGGCGAGGTCCATCCGGATCAGCGTCTCGTCCTCGGCGATGACGACCGTGCGGCGGGCGGGAGTCTCGGTCACGGAGCAAGGTTATCGGGCGACGGCCGAGACAGCGCGCCCGATGCGTACCTTGTCCACGGCGGCCTCTAACATTGCCGCAGAGCCGGGTTGGCGGAACGGGCAGACGCGATGGTCTCAAACACCATTGCCCGAAAGGGCGTGTGGGTTCAAGTCCCACACCCGGCACCGAGAGTTGCGTTGTCGGCGCGGAGGCGCACAGTCGTTGTGTGCCCCACATCCGATCTGCACACATCGTCGAATCTGCTCTTGCCGACTCGGACGCGGGCATGCTCGACCGCGACAACGCCGCGAAGCACGGCGTAGCGGTCAAGACGATCCGACGGTGGCGCCGGCTCTACCAACGACGCGGCCTCCCGCGCGGCCAGGCACACACCTCGGTTCCGTGCCCGCGGTGCGAGGACGGAGTCCTCGATCCGGCGGCGTACAGCGAGCTCCTCGGGTGGTACCTCGGAGACGGTCACATCGACCTCGGACGTCGCGGCGTGTACGCCCTGCACATCTTCAACGACGAGCGGTACACCGAGGACAACCAGCGACTGGCCGATCTGATGAGAGCGGTGAAGCCGGGCGGTCGACCGCACACCCGAATGCACCCCGGCTGCGTGGTGACCACGATGGGCTGGAAGCACTGGCCCTGCCTCTTTCCCCAGCACGGCCCGGGTCGCAAGCACGAGCGGCCGATCGTCCTCGAGGACTGGCAGCGTGCGATCGTCGGGGACCATCCGGCGCCGTTCCTGCGCGGCCTCTTCCACTCCGACGGGTGCCGGGTCATGAACTCCACGACGAAGCTCATCGCGGGTGAGCCGAAGACCTACCGGTATCCGCGCTGGCAGTTCTCGAACGCCTCGGTCGACATCCGCGAGCTGTGCTGCTGGGCGCTCGACCTCGCCGGCGTGGCGTGGCGGCAGTCCAACCCGCGCGTCATCAGCGTGAGTCGACGCGGGGCTGTCGCCCGCCTCGACGACCTGATCGGTCCGAAGACCTGATCAGCTATGGATCCTGAGTGCCGGGAGTGCGTGCATCGCAAGGCGGAGCCGCGAAGGCGGCCTAGGAGCGAAGCGGGCCGTCGAGTGGCGACAACGTAGCGAGGCGCGTGCTCCCGGTGCTCAGGAGCGGCGGTAGGCGGGGGCGACCTCATTGATGGCGTCGCCCATCCGGTGGATGCGCAGGGCGTTGGTCGAGCCGGGGATGCCCGGCGGGCTGCCGGCCACGATGACGACGAGGTCGTCCTCCTTGACCCGGCCGATGCGCAGCAGCTCCTCGTCGACCTGGCGCACCATCTCGTCGGTGTGCTCGACGGGCAGCGTCTTGAAGGACTGCACGCCCCAGGTCAGCGCGAGTTGGGAGCAGGTGCGGTCCTCGGGGGTGAAGGCGAGCACCGGGATCGAGCTGCGCAGCCGCGCGAGGCGCTTGGCGGAGTCACCGGACTGGGTGAACGCCACGATCAGCTTCGCCTCGACCCGCTGCGCGACCTCCTCGGCGGCCTTGGTGATGACGCCGCCGCGGCTGCGGGGCTTCCACTTGATCCGTCCGAACCGGCTGAAGGTGTCGTCGACGAGCGCGTGCTCCTCGGTGGCCTCGATGATCCGGGCCATCGTCTCGACCGTGACGACGGGGTACTCCCCCACGCCGGTCTCGCCGGACAGCATCACCGCGTCGGCTCCGTCGAGCACGGCGTTCGCCACGTCGCTCGCCTCGGCGCGCGTCGGTGCGGGGCTCGCGATCATCGACTCCAGCATCTGGGTGGCGACGATGACCGGCTTGGCGTTCTTGCGGGCCGCCACGATGACCTTCTTCTGCAGGAAGGGCACCTCCTCCAGCGGCATCTCCACGCCGAGGTCGCCGCGCGCGACCATGAAGCCGTCGAACGCCTCGACCACCTCGTCCAGGGCGTCGATCGCCTGTGGCTTCTCGATCTTCGCGATCACGGGCACCTCGATGCCCTCCTCACGCATGATCACCCGCACGTCCTCGGCGTCCTTGGCGTTGCGCACGAAGCTCAGCGCGATGAAGTCGACGCCGAGGCGGAGCGCGAAGCGCAGGTCCTCGGTGTCCTTCTCCGACAGCGCCGGCACGGACACGGCGACGCCGGGCAGGTTGATGCCCTTGTTGTTGCTGACCTTACCGGCGACCTCGACCTCGGTCACCACGTCGGTGTCGGAGACCTCCAGCACACGCAGCCGGACCTTGCCGTCGTCGATCAGCACCGGGTCACCGGGACGTACGTCGCCGGGCAGCCCCTTGTACGTCGTACCGCAGATCTCGCCGTTGCCGTCGACGTCGCGAGTGGTGATCGTCCAGCGCTGGCCGTTCTCGAGGAGGACCGGGCCACCGGAGAACCGCTCGAGGCGGATCTTCGGGCCCTGCAGGTCGGCGAAGATGCCGACCGCCTGGCCCGCGAGCGCCGCGGCTTCCCGCACCCGCTGGTAGACCTCGGCGTGCTGCTCGTGGCTGCCGTGGCTCATGTTGAGCCGGGCGACGTTCATGCCGGCCGCCACGAGCTCGCGGATCTTCTCCTCGGAGCTGGTCGCGGGGCCGATGGTGCACACGATCTTGGCTCGTCTCACGTGTGAAGCCTAGTGGTGCACCGCACCGTCCACGCAGTCGGCCGCGTACTGGCCGGTAGGCATCCGAGGCCCCTTCCGGATGGCTAAAAAGCCGGGACCCGGCCGCTCTCGCGGCCGGGTCCCGGGGTGCTCGTCGTACGGTCAGACCATCAGCGGCCGGGCCGTCGGCGGGATCGGCGCCGGCAGCGTGGTCGAGCCGGTGAGGTACTTGTCCACCGCGGCAGCGGCGGACCGACCCTCGGCGATCGCCCACACGATCAGCGACTGGCCACGGCCGGCGTCACCTGCGACGAAGACGCCGTCGACGGAGGTCGCGTAGCTGTTGTCGCGCTTGACGTTACCGCGCTCGTCGAGCTCGACGCCGAGCTGCTCGACCAGGCCGGGCTGCTCGGGACCGAGGAAGCCCATCGCGAACAGGACCAGGTCGGCCGGGATCTCGCGCTCGGTGCCCTCGATCGCCTTGAAGTCGGGACCGACCTCGGTGACCCGCAGCGCCCGCACGTTGCCGAACTCGTCGCCGAGGAACTCGGCGGTCGAGGTCGCGTAGACGCGCTCGCCACCCTCCTCGTGGGCCGAGGAGACGCGGTAGATCATCGGGTACGTCGGCCACGGCTGGTTCGCCGGTCGGTCGTCGGCCTGCCCGTTGGAGTCGGCCGGTCGCGGCATGATCTCCAGCTGGGTGATCGAGGTGGCGCCCTGGCGGATCGAGGTGCCGAGGCAGTCGGCACCGGTGTCACCGCCACCGATGATCACGACGTGCTTGTCCGTGGCGAGGATCTGGTCCTCGACAGTCTCGCCGCGCGCGACCCGGTTGGCCTGCGGCAGGAACTCCATGGCCTGGTGGATGCCCTTGAGCTCCCGGCCCGGCGCCGGGAGGTCCCGCGCGACGGTCGAGCCGATGGCGAGCACCACGGCGTCGTACCGGTCCCGGAGGCGCTCGGCGGTCAGGTCGCCCTGGCCCACCTCGACGCCGGTGCGGAAGACGGTGCCCTCGTGCTTCATCTGGTCCAGACGGCGGTCGACCTGCGACTTCTCCATCTTGAACTCGGGGATGCCGTAGCGCAGCAGGCCACCGGCCTGGTCGGCGCGCTCGTAGACCGCGACGGTGTGACCCGCGCGGGTCAGCTGCTGCGCGGCGGCGAGACCGGCCGGGCCGGAACCGATGACGGCGACCGTCTTGCCCGACAGCCACTCCGGCGGCTGCGGCTTGACGTTGCCCTGGTCCCAGGCCTTGTCGATGATCGAGACCTCGATGTTCTTGATCGTCACCGGGTCCTGGTTGATGCCGAGCACGCACGCGGTCTCGCAGGGAGCAGGGCAGAGGCGACCCGTGAACTCCGGGAAGTTGTTGGTCGCGTGCAGCCGCTCGATGGCGGCCTCCCAGTCGTTGCGCCAGACCAGGTCGTTCCACTCCGGGATGATGTTGCCCAGCGGGCAGCCCTGGTGGCAGAACGGGATGCCGCAGTCCATGCAGCGCCCGGCCTGGGTGGTGATGATCGGCAGCAGGGTGCGGCCGATGCCACCGTCGGGGTAGACCTCGTTCCAGTCGTTGACCCGCTCCTCGACGGGGCGACGGGTCGCGACCTGGCGGCCGTCCTTGAGGAAGCCCTTCGGGTCAGCCATGAAGCACCTCCATGATCCGGTTCGCGACGGCGGCCTCGTCGAGGCCCTCGGCCTCGGCAGCAGCCTTCGTCTCGAGAACGATGCGGTAGTCGCGCGGCATGACCTCGGTGAAGCGGGCCAGCGCGGCGTCCCAGTTGGCCAGCAGCTCCTCGGCGACCGCGGAACCGGTCTCCTCGAAGTGCCGGGTGACCAGGGACCGGAGCTCCTCGATGTGCTCGGCGGGAACCGCGCGCAGCTCGACGAGCTCCTTGTTGACCCGGCCCTCCTTGAGGTCCAGGACCCAGGCGATGCCGCCGGACATGCCTGCCGCGAAGTTGCGCCCGGTCTTGCCCAGGACGGCCACGCGGCCACCGGTCATGTACTCGCAGCCGTGGTCGCCCACGCCCTCGGTCACGATCGAGGCACCCGAGTTGCGCACGCAGCAGCGCTCGCCGACGCCGCCACGGACGAACATCTCGCCCGAGGTCGCGCCGTACGCGATGGTGTTGCCCGCGATGATGTGCTCGTCGGCCTTGAACGTCGAGGCCCGGTCCGGCCGGATCGCGATCCGTCCGCCGGAGAGGCCCTTGCCGACGTAGTCGTTGGCGTCGCCCTCGATCCGCAGCGTGATGCCGCGGGGCAGGAACGCGCCGAACGAGTTGCCGGCCGACCCGGTGAAGGTGATGTCGATCGTGCCGTCGGGAAGGCCGGCGCCGCCGTACTTCTTGGTGACCTCGTGACCGAGGATCGTGCCGACGGTGCGGTTCACGTTGCGGATCGGGAGCTGCGCGCGCACGGGCTCGCCGTTCTCGATCGCGGCCTTCGCCAGCGGCACCAGCTGGGTGACGTCGAGCGACTTCTCCAGACCGTGGTCCTGTACGCCGGTGTTGCGCACCGCCTGGTCCGGGAAGTGGGTCTCGGCGACCTCGACCTTGTGCAGGATCGGGGACAGGTCGAGGCCCGCGGCCTTCCAGTGGTTGATCGCGTCGAGGGTGTCGAGCGCCTCGACCTGGCCGACGGCCTCCTCGATGGACCGGAAGCCCAGCTCGGCGAGGATCTCGCGCACCTCCTCGGCGATGAACTCGAAGAAGTTGACGACGAACTCCGGCTTGCCGTTGAAGCGCTCGCGCAGGACGGGGTTCTGCGTGGCGACGCCCACCGGGCACGTGTCGAGGTGGCACACGCGCATCAGGATGCAGCCCGACACCACCAGCGGAGCGGTGGCGAAGCCGAACTCCTCGGCACCCAGCAGGGCGGCGATGACGACGTCACGACCGGTCTTGAGCTGGCCGTCGGTCTGCACGACGATGCGGTCGCGCAGGCCGTTGAGCAGCAGCGTCTGCTGGGTCTCGGCGAGGCCGAGCTCCCAGGGACCGCCCGCGTGCTTCAGCGAGGTCAGCGGCGAGGCACCCGTGCCACCGTCGTGCCCGGAGACCAGGACGACGTCCGCGTGCGCCTTGGAGACGCCCGCGGCGACCGTGCCGACGCCGACCTCGGAGACCAGCTTGACGTGGACCCGAGCCGCCGGGTTGGCGTTCTTCAGGTCGTGGATCAGCTGCGCCAGGTCCTCGATCGAGTAGATGTCGTGGTGCGGCGGCGGGGAGATCAGGCCCACGCCGGGCGTGCTGTGCCGGGTCTTGGCCACCCACGGGTAGACCTTGTTGCCGGGCAGCTGGCCACCCTCGCCGGGCTTGGCACCCTGCGCCATCTTGATCTGGATGTCGTCCGCGTTGGTCAGGTACTCCGACGTGACGCCGAAGCGACCCGACGCGACCTGCTTGATCGCCGAGCGGCGCTCCGGGTCGTACAGACGGTCCGGGTCCTCGCCACCCTCACCGGTGTTGGACTTGGCGCCCAGCCGGTTCATGGCGATCGCGAGGTTCTCGTGCGCCTCCTTGGAGATGGAGCCGTAGGACATCGCACCGGTGGAGAAGCGCTTGACGATCGACTCGACCGGCTCGACCTCGCTGATGTCGATCGGGGTCCGGCCGAACGCCGCGGCGTCCTTGAACTTGAACAGGCCGCGCAGCGTCATCAGCCGCTCGGACTGGTCGTCGACGAGCTTCGTGTACTGCTTGAAGATGTCGTAACGACCGGTGCGGGTGGAGTGCTGCAGGCGGAAGACCGTGTCCGGGTTGAACAGGTGCGGCTCGCCCTCACGACGCCACTGGTACTCACCACCGATGACGAGCTCCCGGTGGGCCGGCGCGATGCCGTCCTTCGGGTAGGCCGTCGCGTGCCGGGCCGCGACCTCCTTGGCGATGTCGTCGAGGTCGATGCCACCGAGCTTGGAGGTCGTGCCGGTGAAGTACTTGTCGACGACCTGCTGGGACAGGCCCAGCGCCTCGAAGATCTGCGCGCCCGTGTACGACGCCACGGTGCTCACGCCGATCTTGGACATCACCTTCACGACGCCCTTGCCGAGCGCCTTGATCAGGTTCTTGACGGCGACCTCGGGGTCGGTCTTGACGAAGTAGCCCTCGCGAGCGAGGTCCTCGACGGTCTCCATGGCGAGGTACGGGTTGACCGCGGCCGCGCCGTACCCGATGAGCAGGGCGACGTGGTGGACCTCGCGGACGTCGCCGGCCTCGACCAGCAGGCCGACCTGGGTGCGGGTCTTCTCACGGACCAGGTGGTGGTGCACCGCACCGGTGAGCAGCAGCGACGGGATCGGCGCGAGCTCGGCGGTGGAGTGCCGGTCGGACAGCACGATGATGCGGGCGCCCTCGGCGATCGCGGCGCTGACCTCGGCGCAGATCTCGTCGATCCGGGCCGCCATCGCGGCGCCACCACCCTCGACGTCGTACAGGCCGCGGGCCACGTGGGTCACGAAGCCGGGCATGTCGCCGTCACGGTTGATGTGGCGGATCTTGGTGAGGTCGTCGTTCGAGATGACCGGGAACGGCACCACGATCTGGCGACAGGAGGCCGGGGTCGGCTCGAGCAGGTTCGACTCCGGGCCGATGGTGCCGTTGAGCGAGGTGACGAGCTCCTCGCGGATGGCGTCCAGCGGCGGGTTGGTGACCTGTGCGAACAGCTGCGCGAAGTAGTCGAACAGCAGCCGCGGCTTGTCGCTCAGCGCCGCGATGGGCGAGTCGGTGCCCATCGAGCCGAGGGCCTCGCCACCCGTGTTCGCCATCGGCGACAGGATGATGCGCAGCTCCTCCTCGGTGTAGCCGAAGATCTGCTGGCGGCGCGTGACCGAGGCGTGGGTGTGCACGATGTGCTCACGCTCGGGGATGTCGTCGAGGTGGACGATGCCGGCGTGCAGCCACTCCCCGTAGGGGTGCTCGGCCGCGAGCGCGGACTTGATCTCGTCGTCCTCGACGATGCGGTGCTCCTCGGTGTCGACCAGGAACATCCGGCCCGGCTGCAGCCGGCCCTTGCGGACCACCTTCGCCGGGTCGATGTCGTCGAGCACGCCGGCCTCGGAGGCCATCACGACCAGGCCGTCGTCGGTCACCCAGAAGCGCGACGGCCGCAGGCCGTTGCGGTCCAGGACCGCGCCGATCTGGGTGCCGTCGGTGAACACGACCGAGGCGGGGCCGTCCCACGGCTCCATCATGGCGGCGTGGAAGCGGTAGAAGTCCCGCTTCAGCTCGTCCATCTCGGTGTGGTTCTCCCACGCCTCGGGGATCATCATCAGCACCGAGTGCGGCAGCGAGCGGCCGCTGAGGTGCAGCAGCTCGAGGACCTCGTCGAAGGACGCCGAGTCGCTCGCACCCGGGGTGCAGATCGGGAAGAGCCGCTCCAGGTCGCCCGGGATCACGTCGGAGGCCAGGAGCGCCTCGCGGGCGCGCATCCAGTTGCGGTTGCCCATGACGGTGTTGATCTCGCCGTTGTGCGCGATGAACCGGAAGGGGTGCGCCAGCGGCCAGCTCGGGAAGGTGTTGGTCGAGAACCGCGAGTGCACGACACCGATGGCCGAGGCCATCCGCTCGTCGCGCAGGTCGGGGAAGAACTCGTCGAGCTGCTCGGTGGTGAGCATGCCCTTGTAGCCGAGGGTCCGCGAGGACAGCGACGGGAAGTACACGTCGGTCTCGCGCTCGGCGCGCTTGCGCAGGCAGAAGGCGAGCCGCTCCAGGGCCATGCCGGTGATGCGCTGGCCGGCGCCCTGCACGAAGAGCTGGGCGAACGTCGGCATGACGTCGCGCGCCATGACGCCGAGGATGTCGGGGTTGACCGGCACGTCGCGCCAGCCGATGACCGCGAGGCCCTCCTCGACGGCGATCTCCTCGATGCGCTGCCGGGTCTTGGCGACCTGCTCCTCGTCACCCGGGAGGAAGGCCGTGCCGACGGCGTAGCTGCCGGGCGCCGGGAGCTCGAAGCCGGCGACCGCGCGGAGGAACGCGTCCGGCACCTGGATCAGGATGCCCGCGCCGTCGCCCGAGTTGGGCTCGGCACCCGCGGCACCGCGGTGGTCCAGGTTGCGCAGGGCGGTCAATGCCTTGGCCACGATGTCGTGGCTGGCCTCTCCGGTGAGGGTCGCGACGAAAGCGACGCCGCAGGCGTCCTTCTCGTGGCGCGGGTCGTAAAGACCCTCCGGCGGTGGGAACGCGTGCTGGTAGGGCACCAGAGTTCTCCCGTCGACTCGTCTCCTGCCTGGTTCCGGCGTCATTGCACGTCCGGGACAGAAGAAGGTGGGGCGCAGGGGACAGCATTGGCCCACGCGGCGGAAAGGTCAGGTTACCACCGCGAAACGTGACGGCGCTCGCCGCTATTCGCCGGTGGACTCCTCGGCGACCGCGGCCGGAGCAGCGCCGTCGGGCGTCGCGGCAGGCTCCCTGCCCTCGACGTACGGAGCCGGTCCGGTCCCGGGGTGCCGCTTCCGGGAGACCCAGAAGTACGCCGCCCCGCCCGCGAAGCACAGGATCGAGATCCAGTCGTTGAAGCGCAGCCCGAGAACATGTTCGAGCTGGACGTCGTCGATCCGCAGATATTCGATCCAGAACCGGCCGACGGTGTAGATCATCACGTACGCCGCCATGGTGCGACCCCACCCGAACCGGAACTTCCGCTCCAACCAGAGCAGCAGCGCGAAGCCGGCCAGGTTCCACAGGCACTCGTAGAGGAACGTGGGGTGGAACAGGGTGCCGGGAGCGAAGCTGCAGGCCAGCCCGTTGTAAGGGTGATCACAGTTCTGCGGCCAGTGGTTCGAGTCGATCTGCAGCCCCCAGGGCAGCGTGGTCGGTCGGCCGTAGAGCTCCTGGTTGAACCAGTTGCCCCAGCGGCCGATCGCCTGCGCGACGAGCAGGGCGGGCGCGATCGTGTCCGCCATCGCGGCGAACCGGATGCCCTTGCGGCGGCAGCCGATGTAGGCGCCGAGGGCGCCGAGCAGCACCGCACCCCAGATGCCGAGCCCGCCGCGCCACACGTAGAGCGCCGTGACCGGGTTCTTGCCGTCGCCGAAGTACTTCTCCCAGTCGGTGGCGACGTGGTAGAGCCGGCCACCGACCAGGCCGAACGGGACCGCCCAGATCGCGATGTCCTGGACGTCCCCGTAGGTGCCCCCGCGCGCCTTCCAGCGTCGCTCGGCGATCCAGATCGCGGCGACGATGCCCGCGATGATGCACAGCGCGTAGCCCCGGACCGGGAAGGCGCCGATGTGCCACACGCCCTCGGACGGGCTGGGGATGGAGAGTACGGACACGTCAGTCCTCGCTGAGCAGGGTGTGGATGTCGGACGCGAACTGGGTGGCGGTCGTGCCCTGCTTCCACAGCGCCACGGCCTTGCCGTCCTCCATGCCGAGGACGAGGGTGGTGTGGCCGCCGAGGTCCCGGCCGCCGCTCGGCAGCAGCTTGCCGCTGCTGATGTAGATGTGGAAGGGCGTCGCGACCTTGGTGATCGTGGCCAGCGGGCCGGTCAGCCCGACGAAGCTGGTGTTGTAGCGGTCGAGGTAGTCACGAAGCACGCTGCCGGTGTCGCGCGCGGGGTCCGAGGTGATGAAGACCATCCCGGTGTCGGCGCGGTCGCTGCTGTCGAGCTGGTTGAAGGCCGCCGCGATGTTGTTCATCGTCAGCGGGCAGAAGTCCGGGCAGTGCGTGTAGCCGAAGAAGACCAGCGTGAGCTTGTGGTCCCGGGTGTTCTTCGCCAGGGAGTACGGCGCTCCCCCGGTGTCGGTGAGCTCGACCGGGGACGCCGGCCAGGTGTTCTCCAGGCGGTCGCCCGAGAACGCGGTTTCCTTGCTGCCGCAGCCGGCGAGGATCAACGCGGCGACGAGCGCCAGCGCGACGGCGACCGTCCTACGCACGCACCGCACCTCGGACTCCTCGGGCCAGCTCCTCGGTCAGCGTGGCGAGCGCGGCAGCGCCGGCCACGAGGTCACCGGCGTTGTCCTGGACGGCGCGCACGAAGGCGGAGCCCACGATCACCGCATCGGCGTACGCCGCCAGGTCGGCCGCCTGCGCGCCGGTGCTGACGCCGACGCCGACGCCGACCGGGACGTCGGTGGTCGCCTTCGTGCGCGCGATCAGCGGCGCCACCCCGGCAGCCGTGGCCTGCTTGGTGCCGGTGACACCCATGATGCCGGTGGCGTAGACGAAGCCGCGGCAGGCAGCCGTGGTGCGGGCGATCCGCTCGTCGGTGCTCGACGGCGCCACCAGGAACACCTTGTCCAGGTCGCGCGCGTCGGCTGCGGCGATCCACTCCTGGGCGTAGTCAGGCGTGATGTCGGGCGTGATCAGCCCGGCGCCGCCGGCGTCGTACAGGTCCTGCGCGAAGCGCTCGACGCCGCGCTGGGCGACCGGGTTCCAGCTGGTCATGACGAGCGTGGGCGTGCCGGTCGCCGCCACGGCCTCGACCACCCGGAACAGGTCGTCGACCCGGAAGCCGGTGTCCAGCGCTTGCTGCACGGCCGCCTGGATGACCGGGCCGTCCATGACGGGGTCGCTGTAGGGCAGGCCGACCTCGATGATGTCGCAGCCGGCGGCCACCATCGCCTTGAGCGCGGTGATGCTGCCCTCGACGTCGGGGAAGCCGGCGGGGAGGTAGCCGACGAGGGCAGCGCGCTGCTCGCTCTTCGACCGGTCGAACGCCCGCGAAACCGACCGGGCCGAACCTTGTGTCACTCCCCCACCTTGCCTGCCTGGCCCAAGCCGAAGTACTCCAGCGCGGTGCCCATGTCCTTGTCGCCTCGACCCGAGAGGTTGACGAGGATCGTCTGCCCCGGCCGCTCCTCCGCAAGCCGCAGCGCGCCCGCGACCGCGTGCGCCGACTCGATGGCCGGGATGATGCCCTCGGTGCGCGCCAGCAGGGCCATGGCCTGCATGGCCTCGTCGTCGGCCACCGGGAGGTACGTCGCCCTGCCGGCCGCCGCGAGCGCGGAGTGCTGAGGCCCGACACCCGGGTAGTCCAGGCCGGCGCTGATCGAGTGCGACTCGACGGTCTGGCCGTCCTCGTCCTGCAGCACGTAGGTGCGGGCCCCGTGCAGCACGCCGATGCTCCCCGCGTAGATCGTGGAGGCGTGCCGCCCGGTCTCGACACCGTCGCCACCGGCCTCGAAGCCGTAGATCGCGACCTCGGGGTCGTCCAGGAAGCCCGCGAACAGCCCGATCGCGTTGCTGCCGCCGCCGACACAGGCCGCGATGGCGTCGGGCAGCCGGCCGGTCATCGTCAGGCACTGCCGGCGCGCCTCGTCGCCGATGCCGCGCACGAAGCTGAGCACCAGGCTCGGGAACGGGTGCGGACCGGCGGCGGTGCCGAACAGGTAGGCGGTGTGGTCGACGCTGGCGACCCAGTCGCGCAGCGCCTCGTTGATGGCGTCCTTGAGCGTCGCGCTGCCGGACTCGACCGGGATCACCTCCGCGCCGAGCAGCTGCATCCGGGCGACGTTGAGCGCCTGGCGCTCGGTGTCGACGCGACCCATGTAGACGGTGCAGTCCAGGCCCAGGTAGGCGGCCGCCGTCGCGGAGGCGACGCCGTGCTGGCCCGCGCCGGTCTCGGCGATCACGCGGTTCTTGCCCATCCGCTTGGTGAGCAGCGCCTGGCCGAGCACGTTGCGGATCTTGTGCGCGCCGGTGTGGTTGAGGTCCTCGCGCTTGAGCAGGATCCGGGCTCCGGCGTGCTCGGAGAGACGCGTGGCGTCGTACAGCATCGACGGGACGCCGGCGTAGTTCTGCAGAAGCCCCTCGAACTCGGCCATGAAGGTCGGGTCCGCCAGCGACTTCTGCCACGCGGTGTCCAGCTCGTCGAGCGCCGCGATGAGCGCCTCGGGCATGAACCGCCCGCCGAACGCTCCTTCTCCTCCGAACCAGCCCAGCTGGTCCGCTGCGTAGGTCATGCCGTGATTCCCGTCATCGCTGCGACGGCGTCCTTGGGTGCGCCGTCCTTCACCAGTGCCTCGCCCACCAGCACAGCACGGGCACCCTCACCCACGAAGCGCTTGACATCGACGGGGCTGAAGATGCCCGACTCCGCGACCTTGACCCGGTCGTCCGGGATGAGGGGTGCGAGCCGGCCGAAGGTGTCGTTGTCGACCTCGAGGGTCTTCAGGTTGCGCGCGTTGACACCGACCAGCTCGGCGCCCAGGGCGACCGCCCGCGCGACCTCCTCCTCGTCGTGGACCTCGAGCAGCACGGTGAGGCCGAGGTCGGTGGCGACGTCGAAGAGGGTGCGCAGCTCACCGTCGTCGGTGATCGCGCTGCACATCAGCAGCGCCAGGTCGGCGCCGTGGGCACGCGCCTCGACGAGCTGGTACTCGGTGACGATGAAGTCCTTGCGCAGCACCGGGGTGTCGACCGCGGCGCGCACGGCCCGCAGGTCGTCCAGGCTGCCGCCGAAGCGGCGCTGCTCGGTGAGCACGCTGATCGCGGCGGCTCCGCCGGCGGCGTACACCTGCGCGAGGGCGGCGGGATCCGGGATGTCGGCGAGCGCACCCTTGCTCGGGCTCTTCCGCTTGACCTCGGAGATCACGCTCGACCCAGAGGCCCGGAAGTGCGGCATCGGGTCGCGCGGCGCGGGCGCGTCCGCGAGCCGAGCGCGGAGCTCGCCGAGCGGGAGGGCCGCCTCGCGTACGGCGAGATCCTCGCGGACCCCCGCGACGATCGCGTCGAGCACCGACATCCTGCCTCCGTCACCTCTCGAAGAATTGTCCGGGAACTCCCGAAATCTGCTGGTTTGAGTGTGTCACGCAGCGGCTAGGGTCAGGTGCACTGCCCGGGTCTTGGCCGGGCTCGACCGAAGGGTTTGCACATGAGCTACGGAACTCCGCCTCCCCCGCCGCCGGGACAGCCGCCCTACGGCGGTGGCCAGCCTCCGTACGGCGGGCAGCCGCCCTATGGCCAGAACCCCTACGGCCAGAACCCCTACGGCCAGCAGCCGAGCAATGCGACCGGTGACCCGGGCACGCTCGACCTGCCCTGGTACGGCATCGGATTCGTCGACGCCGTCAAGCGCGCCTTCCAGAAGTACGCCCGCTTCGACGGTCGGGCCAGCCGCAGCGAGTACTGGTGGTACGCGCTCGGCGTCGGCCTCATCGGGTTCGTGCTGTACATCCCCATCCTGATCGGCCTGTCGTCGATCAAGACGAACCCCGACGGCACGACCTCGGGCAGCTTCCCGGCCATCTCGCTCATCTTCATCCTGCTGCTGGTGGTCTTCGAGCTGGCCACGATCGTGCCTAGCATCGCGGTCGGCGTTCGCCGACTGCACGACGGCGGGTTCAGCGGATGGCTCTACCTGCTGTTCCTGGTCCCCTGCGTGAACATCGTGGGGCTGGTCCTCATGGTCCTGCCCTCCAAGCCGGAGGGTGCGAGGTACGACCGGAACGCCGGCTCCATGGGCGGCGGGCAGTACGGCGGCGGCTACGGCTCGCCGTACGGCCAGCAGTAGGTCGCACGGACGATCGCGAACGCCCCAGCGCTGCGGCGGCTGGGGCGTTCGTGCGTTCTCAGGGGGCGAGCCAGGCGCCCGCGGTGGTGTTGCGCAGGACGGTGAACACCACCATCAGGACGGTGATCGCGACGCCGGCGAGGTTGACGGAGCGCTGCGAGGGCTGCCAGCGCTCCCCCGTCCACCGGCCGTGCACCCAGCGCACGAAGACGTAGGCGATGAGCGGCAGAGACGCGATGAAGAGCAGGTTGCTCGAGGCCGCGGCGCCCAGGTGGAGGTCGGTCAGGTCGTTGACCGCGCGCAGGCCGCCGCAGCCCGGGCAGTAGACCCCGAACAGCGCGTACGTCGGGCACACGCCCCAGGTGCCGTGCTGGTGCGGGTCGCGCAGGTGCAGCGCGAGCGTCGCCGCTGCGAGGCCGCCGGCCACCAGGGCCGGCGGCACCATCCGCCGCCCGCGGGGCAGGACCAGCGCGGCGGTCATGTCAGCTCAGTGCCCGGATTCGTGGAACCCCAGCTTGGCCATCACGCCGAAGACGACACCGGCGGCGAGCACGATGGCCACGCCGACCCAGAAGATCGCCATGTTGACCGGCTCGACCATGATGCCGACGGCACCGACCACGAAGCCGGCCAGGCCGATCAGGACGGCGGTCCAGGCTGCCGGGGTGTTGCCGTGGTTGTCGGCCATTGTCGCTCCTCGCGGGTGTTGCGGTGCTTGCGTGCGAAGTCTACGCAGTCGGGTCGTGGCCCTCGTCGAGGGACTTCCACAACTCGATGTTGGTCTGCTCCTCGGCGGGTGCCGTGGTGGCCCGTGCCGAGTCGGCGGCAGCCGCGGGGGCGTCGTACCGGCTGCCCATCTCGGGCCAGGTGGGCGCCAGCCGGACCGCCACGACGGCCGCGACGAGGGTCAGGAGGGCTCCGAGCAGCGTGGCCCAGAACCAGCCGGTCGCGTCGAGCGGGACGGTGTCGGAGACGCCGAGCCGTTCGGTGAGGTCCGAGGCCGCGTTGCCCTTCTGGACGAACCCCCCGATGACGAGCACGGCGAGCACACCGGCCGCGGCGACGACGGTGAGGACACCGACCGCGCGGCGGAAGCTCCCGCGGGCCACGAGCACGACGCCCCAGGCGGCGAGGACGACGAGCGCGAGTGCGCCCGCCAACGGGAAGTCGACGCCGTCGCGGGCCTGGAGGGCGGCCGTCGGGTTCACCCCCTCGAGCGTCTTCAGGTAGGCGCCCTGGACGGCCAGCATCGTCTTGTGGCCGCCGACGGCGGCGAGTCCGGCGCCGACCAGACCGAGCAGCACCACCGGACCGACGGTACGGCGTCCTGCGCGATCAGCCACCGAGCAGGCCGTCGTCGAAGCAGGTGCGGGCGCCGGTGTGGCAGGCCACACCGACCTGGTCGACCTTGAACAGCAGCGTGTCGCCGTCGCAGTCGAGCCGGACCTCCTTGACGAGCTGGGGGTTGCCGGAGGTGTCGCCCTTGACCCAGTACTCGTTGCGGCTGCGGCTCCAGTACGTCGCCCGCCCGGTCGTCAGCGTGCGGTGCAGCGCCTCGTCGTCCACCCATGCCAGCATCAGCACCTCGCCGGTGTCGTGCTGCTGCACGATCGCGGGCAGCAGCCCGTCGGGCGTGCGCTTCAGGCGGTCGGCGATCCGGGGGTCGAGGGAGGTCACAGGGTTGAGTCTAGTGAGGTCTAGTGAGCGAGCTGGGCGGTCCAGGAGGCGTGCAGGCCCGCGTAGACGCTGCCCTCCTGCTCGACCAGCTCCGCGTGCGGGCCGCGCTGGACGATCAGGCCCTTGTCGACCACCACCACCTCGTCGGCGGCCTCGGCGGTCGAGAGCCGGTGGGCGATCGTCACGCTGGTGCGGCCCTGCATGAGCCGCTCGAGCGCGCGACCGATGCGCATCTCGAGCTCGGGGTCGACGGCACTCGTCGCCTCGTCGAGGACGAGCAGGTCGGGGTCGGCGAGCTGGGCGCGCAGCAGCGCGACGAGCTGCCGCTCCCCTGCGCTCAGGGACTCCCCGCGCTGGCCGACCCGGGTGGCGAGGCCGTCCGGGAGGCCGCCGAGCCAGTCGCCGAGGCCGAGCTCGTCCGCGGCCCGGGAGATCTCGGCGTCCGTGGCGTCGATCCGGCCGTAGCGGGCGTTGGCGGCGACGGTGTCGTCGAACAGGAAGCCCTCCTGCGGCACGAGCACGACGGAGCGGCGCAGGCTCTGTTCGCGGACGTTCGTCAGGTCCGCCCCGTCGAGCAGCACCCGACCGGTCGTCGGGTCCATCAGCCGGGTCAGCAGCTTGGCCAGCGTGGACTTGCCGGAGCCGGTCTCGCCGACGACGGCGACACGGCGACCGGCCGGGATGGCGAGGTCGATGTCGGCGAGGACCGGCGTACCGCCGGGGTAGGCGAAGCCGACGTGCTCGAAGCGCACGTCCACGGCACCGGCCGGGAGCGTGGTGCCGTCGGGGCCGGGGTCGACCAGGTCGGCGGGGGTGTCGAGGATGCCGATGACGCGGCGCCAGCCGGCGATGGCGTTCTGCGCGTCGGTGAGGATCTGGGTGCCCATCTGGACCGGACCGACGAAGAGCGTCACGAGGAAGGCGAAGGCGAGGACCTCGCCGGAGGTGGTGCCGCCGGACCAGAGCCGGCCCTGGCCGAGCCAGATGCCGACGATGAGCACGCCCGCGTTGGCCAGGCCGGCCGAGACGCCGCCCAGGGAGAAGGAGAACGCGGTGAAGCCCTGGGCGCGGGTGCTCGCGGCCTGGTAGTCGGCGACCGCGCTGTCGATGCGCTGCTGGGTGCGCGCCTCGATCGCGTACGACCGCACGACCGCGGCCCCGACCACGGGCTCGGAGATCGCGGAGAGCAGGGCGCCGACCTGGCGGCGTACCGTCCCATAGGCCTGGGAGAGCTTGCGCTGGAAGTAGCGCAGGCTGAGGAAGAGCGGGGCGAAGCAGAGCCACACCACGGCCGCGAGCTGCCAGCTGTAGACGACCATGACGATCGTCGCGATGAGCATCTGGCCGACGCTGACCACGAACAGCAGGCCACCGAAGACGAGGAACTGGCTGACCTGGTCGACGTCGCTGGTGACGCGCGAGACGAGGGCGCCGCGGCGCTCGGTGTTCTGGGTGAGCAGCGGCAGGTCGTGGACGTGCCGGAAGGCCTTGGTGCGCAGCGTGGCGAGGCCGTGCTCGGCCGCGACGAAGAGCCTGCTGGTCATGGCGTAGCTGGCCCAGGCGGTGACGACGATGCCGACGGCGGCGAGGGCCGCCATCCGCACCGTGAAGCCGAGGTCCGGGCCGTCGGCGCCGTGCAGGCCGTGGTCGATGGTCTGCTGGACGGCGACGGGTACGACGACCTGGCCGACCGAGGCGAGCACCGCCAGCACGAGCGTCACGCCCATGCCCTTGGTCAGCTCGGGCGAGTGGATGATGCCTCGTCGGATCGTCTCGATCGCGCCGAGGTCCTCGCCGGTGCGCAGGCCGCTCACGTCGCTGCCTCCATCTCGTCGGCCGCGTCGTAGGCGTTGACGAGGCGCGCGTAGTCGGGGTTGCGGGCCACGAGCTCGGCGTGCGGGCCACGGTCGACGATCCGACCGTCGGCAAGGAAGAGGACCTCGTCGGCGAGCGCGATGGTCGCCTTGCGGTAGGCGACCACGACGAGGGTGGCGCCGGCCGCGCCGCGGAGGGCCGCGAGGATGCGGGCCTCGACCTCGGGGTCGACGGCGGAGGTGGCGTCGTCGAGGAGCAGCAGGTGGGGGTTGCGGACCAGCGCGCGAGCCAGGGAGATCCGCTGGCGCTGGCCGCCGGACAGGCTGGTCCCGCGCTCGCCGAGACGGGTGTCGAGGCCGTCGGGGAGGGCGGCGACGAAGCCGTCGGCCTGGGCGGTCCGCAGCGCCTCCCAGATGCGCTCGTCGGGGACATCGGCGCCGAGGGTGACATTGCCGCGCACGGTGTCGTCGAAGAGGAAGGCGGTCTGCGGTACGACGGCCATCGCCTCGGCCAGCTCGCCCTTCGCGAGGTCGCGTACGTCGATCCCGTCCACCCGGATCGCGCCGTGGTCGACGTCCACCAGACGGTTCAGCAGCGTCGTCAGGGTGCTCTTGCCGGAGGCGGTCGCGCCGACGAGGGCGACCGTGCGCCCGGGTGCCACGTCGAAGGTGACGTCACTCAGGACGGGGCGCGCGGGGTCGTAGCCGAAACCCACACCGGTCAGCTCGAGCGCGGTTCCGGTGTCGGTGGCGGGGAGCGCTGCAGCGCCGTACTCCATGCCACCGCGGGCCGCGAGCACCGCACTGATCCGGCGGAAGCCCACCACGCTGCGCGGGAACTCGCCGAGCAGCCAGCCGATCGAGCGGATCGGGAAGGAGACGACCGTGAGCAGGTAGGCGACCGTCACGACGTCGCCGGCGACCGTCGCGCCGGTGAGGACGCGGTGGACGCCGAGGATGAGGACGCCCAGCACCGCGAGGCTCGGGAGCGCCGCGAGGGTGGGGTCGAAGGCCGCTCGGATGCGCCCGACCTTGATGTTGGTGTCCCGAAGGTCCTCGGCGACCTTCCGGAACCGGGCGGTCTCCTCCGGCTCGCGGCCGAGGGTCTTGACGACGAGCGCGCCGTCGAAGGACTCGTGGGCGATCTCGCTCAGCTCGGCGCGGAGCCGCTGCGCGCGGGTGGCCCAACCCTGGGACAGGCGCTGGTAGACGACATTGACCGCGATCACGACCGGGAAGACGAGGACACCGACGACCGCGAGGACCGTGTCGGCGAGGAACATCTGGACGACCGCGATCACCATCATCGCGATGGTGCCGACGGCCATCGGCAGCGGGGCGATCGGGCCCCAGGCCGCCTCGACGTCGGAGTTGGCGTTGGAGAGCAGCTCGCCGGTCGGGTGCTGCTGGTGCCAGGCCATCGGCAGCGCGAGGTACTGGCGGGTCACCGCGCGGCGGTAGTGCGCCTGCATCCGGTACTGCATCACGCCGGCGCCCAGGCGCCTGGCGACGATGCCGACCGCGCGGAGCAGGGCGACCCCGACGAAGAGACCGAGCACGGCCCACAGCCAGCCCGCCCCGATGTGTCCCGTCGCGAAGGCCGGGAGCACCACGTGGTCGGTGGACCAGCCGAGCACCCACGCGTCGGCGACGGTGAGGGCGCCGAAGAGCAGGCTGCCGATCGTGGAGGCGGCGAAGATCCACGGCTCCCGCTTGATGGCCACCCAGAGGACGGCGAACCCCGCCGTCGTCGTACCGCTCGCCCTGGCCTCACTCACTCCAGCCCGCAACCCTCGGTCGTCCCCGGCTATTCCGAGCGCAGCAGGCCGACGACGTCGACCGTGGGATCGACGAAGGCGGCGACGAGCCACTCAGCGGGCGACATCGCACCCGCCTGCTCGACCGTGTGCGGGTCGGCAGACGTCCGGTCCAGCTCGCGACGCCACGCTGCGAGGGTCGTCGGCGCCGTCCGTACGGCGCCCAGCTCGTGCGCCCGGCGCTCGACCCACGCGGCCCGGCTGGCGCTCACCTCGGGATCGGAGCTGAAGCTCCGTGCCCGGCGGAGCCGGAGAGCGACCGCGGCAGCAACGACGACCGCCAGGATCGCGCAGGGCAGCGCGCGCTCGAGCTGGGCATCGGTGAAGTCGCGGGAGTCGCCGGTGCCGACCAGCAGCCGATAGCCGACGAGCAGCGCCACGAACACGTCGGTGACCACCGTGACCGCCAGCGCCGTGCGCGGCGCTCGCCCGCCCGGCACGCGGAGCACGAGCACGATGGCCAGGAGGGCAGCGGCCGCCACTCCGCACGCGGCCGCCGTGTCGGCGGACAGCTGCGGGTCGGCGTACAGGTTCTTGCGGCCGGGCGGATCGAGCATCGCCCCTGATCCGAGCAGGCCGGTAAGCCCGAGCCCGAGCAGCACCCACCACCCGACGGTCCGGCCGCGCTCGACTCGCGTCGGCTCCCCGCGTGCGACCTCGACGGCGTGGCCACGCAGACCCGGGAGGTGGCGGACCAGGACGGCCCACGCCGCCTCATCACGACGCAGCACGCCGGCCGCGATTCGACTCACCGCCCGCAACTCCTCTGGCGAGCCCTCGAGACGGATCATGGGGTCAGGTTAGGTGCCACAGGAGGATGCGCCCGAGCCAGCCGGCTGCGAGGGTGGCCGCATGAACATCGTGGTCCTGGTGCTCCTCGTCCTGCAGTCGCTGATCGGGGTGCTGGCCCTGCTTTGCTGGCGGCGCGCTGTTCATTCGGGCGCGCGGTTCCCGCTGGCGCTGGTGGCGAGCCACATCGCTGTGGTCGACGCCGCAACGGGGCTCTGGATCGTGCGCCTGGTCTCCGACCGCGCCGGCTGGGGTTGGGCGGCACTGGTGGTGCTTCTTGCCGGTAACGGCATCGGCGATCTCGTGCTTGCCGGCCGGTGGCGGCTGGACAAGGCCGTCGGCGGTCAGTGGCTGAAGGGCTGGCTGTCGGCGGCCAAGGGCCTCACGAACCCCAAGCGCCGCATCGGGGCCGCCCACGCGGTCGGGGCCGGGGTCACGACTGTCGCGATGCTGGTCGCCTGTCTCGTCGGCTGACCGCGTCAGAGGTAGTCCGACGCGATGCCGCTCTCGTAGAGCGCCTCCGCGGACTCCGCTCCTGCTATGGCCGTCCGGACGTCGGCGCGAGTCAGGTCGAGAACCCGCATCACGCCCCCGACCTCGGCAACGGCCTCGATGCGGTGGAAGTCATCGGCGAATTGCTCCGCGTACGCCGCCAGGCCCCTGAGCTTCGGGACGGCGTCATCGAGGTGGGTGCCGTGCGGGTCGACGATCGAGGGTCGCACCTGCCCGTCGACCTCCTCGAAGAAGACGAAGTCGGGGCACAGTCGCCGCCACGAGTCCAGCCGATCGCGATACGCGATGGCCAGTGCGTCGGACGAGGCTCGGGAAGGGTTGCGGTACCAGGCGACCGCGCGCTCCAGCTCGGTGTCGAGCACGCGACGTTCCCAGGGCCGCAGGCCTCCGACCGGAAACTGGCCCCCTCCATCGGCGAGCAGGTGACCGCCGACCGTTTCGAGAGCATTGCCACGCAGGTCCTCGATCGGCTCCGAGCGGACGACTGGGCGCGTGACCTCGACCCTCGACGGCTCGCCCGCCTGGGCACGCAGGTCGTCGTAAAAGGCTCTGCTCTCATCGTTGAGCCGCTTGATGGCGACCCGATGCTCGGCGTCCCACGCCGCGAACAGACGGTCCGCTTCGGAGTCGAGCTGCTCCACGATCTCGGGGACGCGTGCGATGGCCGCCGTCCGGAGGTGTGCCTCGAAGTAGCCGTCGTCGTAGACGTCCTCGAGGACGTCGGCGTACGCCGCCGCGAGCTGGGGCGTGAGGACGCGTCGAGCCACGCGGTAGTCGGCCTCGACCGCGCGGTCGTCCGCCGCGAGGGCGAACCCGGTCGACCCGACCACCTCGCGCTCGCCCAGCCCGAACGCGATGCGTTCCCCGCTCATCTCCCGCACGTCCGCGACCTGCGCGTCGATCTTCTCCTCGTACTGCACCGCCTTGCCGCGCAGGAAGGCGACGAGCTCGCCGATCGCGGCCTCGTAGGCGCCCGGCCTGATCCCGTCCTTGGCGAGCGCCGCGGCGTACGCCGTGAACCGACCCACCGGCCGGGATCCCCGCCGCGGAACGGTCTGTGACGGCAGGGCGTCGAACGCCTCCCAGACCTCCTCACCAACGTCACGGTTCGCGCGGAAGTCCTGCTTGCGCAGCACGACCACCGGCCCTGGGCCGGGCCCGTCCCCGCCGTTGATCGCGCGGGCGACCTGCTCAGCCGCAGTGCGGTTGAACAGCGGCAGGATGCACTCGACCTCGTTGAGGCGGTCGTCGCCGGGGATACGCCGGGCCAGCGGCGTACGCACCATGCGGCCGAGCAGTTGCGTGATGTGCGTGAGGTCCTGCGCCGGTCTGAACGACACCAGCACCTCGGCGCGGGGACAGTCCCAACCGGTCGAGATCGCGTCCTTGGCGAACAGCACGCGGACGTGCGTGCGTTCCGCAACATCCTGGGGAGCGACGTAGGCGAGCTCGAGGTCCGCGATCGCCAGACCTGTCCCTTCACCGAAGACATGAGCGAGGTTGTCGATCGACAGCTCGGGCCATGCGTCGAGCACCGTGTGCACCGCGGCGGCGAGCTGTTCGTCAGAAGGCTTGTTGGGCATCTGCACGACGAGGAGCGGTTCCACCGGTGTTCCGCCGCCGTCCGGTGATGCCTGGTAGGCCGACCAGAGCTCTGCCACCTCCCTGGTCCGCTCGACCGCATGTCGGAGGAGCACGGTGTCGAAGGCCCCCGCCTCGGTGGGGAAGGACAGGACCAGCTTGTCCTTGAGCAGACCCGACTCCTGGACCTTGGCCGCGTCGACGACCACATCCGGGAGCGAGGTCCGGTCAGCGGCCTTCGCCATGGCGTCGCGATAGCGCTCGATGGTGGCGCTGATACCGAGGACGATCGGTACGGGCGGGGCACCGGCCTCGCCGTTGATCAGCGTGGTGACGATCGTGGACTTCTCCCCCGTGTCGCGCTTGGAGGTGTTCATCCCGATGTGTGCCTCGTCGAGGATGACGTAGAGCGTGGTGCCCGGGTCCTCGATCGTGTTGCCGAGCACCTCCCAGAACGTGCGGGCGCGCAGGTCCGGCGCTGCGAGCACCGCGTCGTCCTCCTGGGCGCCGGCTCCGCGAACGAGCCGAGCGTTCTTGCTCAGCTTCTGGGAGTTGAGGAAGTAGACGGTGCCCGGCCGCAGCTGCTCGTCGCTGAACGTGGACTCCACGACACGGAGGCGGTTGCTGCCGATCCGGTCGGACGCCTGCATGATCCGGTGGCGGGTCTGCTCGTTGAGCGACGGATCGCTCGTGAACCACAGGACGGTGGCGGTCGGGTCCGCCGGTACGTCGTAGTCGGGGTCACCGAAGAACAGCGCCTCGATGATGGCCGCCGCCATGACCGTCTTGCCGGCACCGGTGGCCGCCGTCAACGCGACGGAGCTCGCCTTGCCTCGTGTCGCGAGCAACCTCGCGGTGTCGAGGTTGTCGAGGACGGCGGCGACAGCCTCGGCCTGGTAGTCCTTGAGTGCGAGCTTCATGCGTTCCCGCCCACGGCGAAGCTGGTCAGGTACGACTCGTAGAGGCGCACCGGTTCGACGCCTTCGGGCAGGTCCGTGCACACCATCTGGAACGCCCGCTCGTCATCGGTGACGACGAAGGCCATGCACACCTCATCGGCACGTGCGACCGCGGCCAGGAACGCGCCCGCGGCATCGACGTCGAACAACACCCCATAGGTGTCGGCCAGGTCGTAGGTCGTGGTCGGTACGTCGATCCTCCGGCCGCGTGCACCGGCCTTCAACCACAGCAGCGGCGCGATCGCCTCGAACGACTTGCCATGCTGAACGGCTCGCGGTGCCTCGTAGGTCATGGTGAAGAACTCGACGTTCTCCTCGAACCCGTCGGCCATCGGAAACTCGTCCGTGAACTTGTAGTCGCCCTTGATCGGATCGCCGCTCGGAGTGCGGCCGGTGATCGCCGCCTTGATGCGCGGCTTGGTGATGTAGTCGCAGATGCCCCACTGCTCCCACTCCGGGTCGCCGGGCCGGAGCCCCTGCTCGCGCAGCTTCTTCTGCTCCTCCGCGCTCACCTCGTTGTTGGTCACCGCGATGCACTGCCGGCGGCCGCCGTCCTGCTTGTTGAGCCGCATCACCGCGTGGGCGGTGGTGCCGGAGCCGGAGAAGAAGTCAAGGACGACCGCATCAAGCTTGTCGCTCACGAAGAAGCGGAGCGAGTCCTCGACGGCATAGAGCGACTTGGGAAATGGAAAGGACCGCTTCGGAATCAACGATCGGTTGATCCAGGACCCATAGGTACGGCTGTCATGGGAAGACTTGTTCCATGCCGTCTTAGCGTAGAGAAGCCTCCGCCTTCCCTCGGTATAGTCAATCTCCAGCCAGCCTTGCGGCGCCCGCCCGACGACCTTCAGTTCACCAGAGGTAAGCCGCTCCACTTGTGCATTGCGAAGGTATTGGACGCTCCACAAACCGTTCCGCCCTCTGCCGGCCGTTCGGACTTGTCCCGCTTTCAATCGCTCTTCGAACGACTGGCGACGGAGTTCCCAACGACCGTCACTACCGTCTACCTGCGTGGGCCATGCCGCCTCCAGCCCGTCCGGCGGGACATACGTGTCGCGCGGCACGTCTCGCCCCAACGGCTCGCCACTGCCGCGGATCGCACCGGTGCTCGGATCGACCAGGACCGGATAGAACTTGGACGGTGAGTCCGACCGGCTCGGCCCGGCCCCGAGCCGCCGCATCTGATTCCAGATCGGCGAACGGTTCTGCGATTCGGCGCGGGTCTCGGTGAAGAGCATGTCATCTGCCGTCTTCACGGGAGCGGCGGAACCGATCATCACGAAGTAGACGAACTCGTTGACCCGGGTGAACTCGCGGTTGCGAGCCGCACCGCTCGGACTAATCACCGAGCTGATCATCTGAATGTTCGACTCGACGAACGTCTGCTGAAGCAACAACCCGAGCCGCAGGTACTCCTTCTCGTCGATCGTGACGATGAGCACCGAGTTGTCGGGGTTCAGCAGGCGCTTGGCGAGCTTGAGACGACGCTCCATGAAGGCCAGCCACTTGGAGTGGCGGTAGGCGTCGTCGCCGTCGACGTAGTCGTTGTTGTACTTCCAGTCCTTCGCGCCCGTGTTGTACGGCGGGTCGATGTAGATGGCGTCGACCTTGCCCTCGTGGGTGTAGAGCAGGGCCTCAAGGGCGTGGTAGTTCTCGGCGTTGATCACCGAGTGGAAGGGCTTGTCACCGCCACGTTCGACCTTCCCGGTGGAGACCAGCCCGGGGAAGATCGGGTCCCGGAACTCCGCGACCACGACCAGGTCGGTCACCGACACCTGGGTCGCCTCGTCGTCGATGACGACGGTCGCGACGCCGTCGGCCACGCGCAGGACGAGTCCCAACCGTGAGTCGGCCTTCGCGGCGCTTCCCCGGGGCGGCAGGACGCGCACCTTGTCACCACGCCGCACCGGACGGCCGGGAAGGTCGACGGCCTCGGGCACGTGCCGCTCGAAGTTGAGGCCGAACTGTCGGCGCTCGGAAAGAGCCTTGACCTCGGCTCGGAGATCGGCCGCGAGCTGGGCATCGGTCCGCTCGACCTGCCGCAGCAGGTCGCTCAGCCGTGACACCCGAGCTGCCCCTTCCGTCGTACGCCCAATCCGTTGGGCGTGCCCAACATAGTGGACGAAAGCCCAATGCGTTGGGCGGACTCCGGAAGTCGTCGCCGAAAGGGTTAGCGACGTGCCCGGACCTGCCTCGTCGACCGCCTATCTGGAGGCGGCGAAGCACCTCGGCGAGAAGGTGTACGAGCGACGGACCGAGCTGGGGTGGACGCAGGAGGAGCTCGCCGAGAAGGCCGAGCTGTCGCGGAACCAGATCCAGAACATCGAGAAGAACCGCAACAACACCAAGGACCCGAAGACCGGTCTGCCCGGTCCCGCGAACGCCCGCCTCGACACCGTGTTCAAGCTGGCGGCAGCGCTCGACCTGCGGGTCCGAGACCTCATCGACCCCGGCGACTGACCATGCGGATCACCCTCGGCGTGACCGACAACGCCTGGGCCGACTTCCTCGGCGCGGACGACACGATCACCGAGGCGAACTTCTGGGTGCCGTCGGCGCGCAGCTTCATGGGGCGGGCGTCGTACGACGAACCGTTCCTCTTCAAGACCAAGAGCCCGCGCGAGGGGCTGGTGGGCGGCGGCTTCTACGCCGGCTACTACGAGCAGCGGATCAGCGAGGCATGGGCGATCTTCGGGCGCGGCAACGGCGTACCGGACGAAGACACGCTGCACCGCGCGATCCAGATCTACCGCGACCGCACCCACAAGCCGTACGAGCCGGACCCGACGATCGGCTGCATCATCATCCGCAACCTCTTCTTCGCCCGTCCGGGCGAGGAGCTGGCGGCGCCCGAGCACTGGGGCCGGTCGATCGTCCAGGGCAAGACGTACGACGCCAGCGATCCCGACTTCGCCTACGTCGACCACGCCTTCCGCGCGCTGCAGGCCGGGGCGCGGCTCGACGTCCGCTGGGACCACGACCTCATCGGGATCGACCTGGACCAGGAGGATCCGCGGTACGGCGAGCCCGTGCTCACCCGGCCGCGCCTCGGTCAGGGCTCGTTCCGACTGGCGGTGCTGGAGGCCTACGAGAACCGGTGCGCCATCACCGGCGGCCGGATGTCACCGACCCTGCAGGCGGCCCACATCCGGCCGTACGCACAGGGCGGCGTCCACCGCGTCCCGAACGGGCTCGCGCTCCGCTCCGACATGCACACGCTCTACGACCGCGGCTACCTCGGCATCGACAGCGACTACCGCCTGCGGGTCTCGCCCCGTCTGCACCGCGACTTCGGCAACGGGGTCGAGCTCTACTCCCGCGAGGCGCGGGGCGAGGTCATCCGGCTACCGCAGTCGCCCGCCGACAACCCCGACCGCGACGCCCTCACCTGGCACATGGACACGGTCTTCCTCAGCGCCTGAGCGGGATCAGAGCCGGTCGATCCAGGTGTCCTCGTCGCGCTCGTCCCACTGGGACCCGGAGCTCGTGGTGGCGGTGGCACCGAACCGGCCCAGGACGCGGTTCGCGTCCTCGCTCGACAGCTCGCGCAAGGACGCGACCCGACGACCCAGCGCCTCCTCGATCGCACGCTGACGGTCGGACATCTCGCTCAGCCCGCGCGCGTCGAGCGCCTTGCGGAGTCGCTCGACCTGCCACTCGGCGATCGGAGCCGGCGTCGCAGCCGCCGCGACCGGCACCGACGGCTCCTCGTCCCCGAACAGAGCGGCGTCAAGAGTCATGGCGCGCATCGTACGGCGGCGCGTCAGCGGCGGAAGAGCCACTCCAGGTCGATCTCAACGGCTCCGTGGCCGGCGATCTCGATCGAGACCCGTGGATGCTGAGCGTCGAGTACGGCGAGCTCCTCCCAACCGTCTCCATCGTTGCGAAACGCGATCAGCTCGGCGCCGTCGATGTCGACGACCCAGTACTGCTGAACACCTGCGGCGACGTACTCGTGCGACTTGCGGATCAAGTCCTCGCTACGAGTACTCGGGGAGAGAACCTCCACGCACAGCACGGGTGTCGTCGGCGCCCAGCTCTCGTCGAAGGGCTCGGCCGTGGCCAGCACGTCAGGGATGCGGCTCTTGCGGCTCGGTCGGGTCCAGAAGCCGACTGCCTCGACGCAGAAGAGTCCGGTCGCGTCCTCGACCAGTGCGGCGAGGCGTGCCGCCACCCGCTGGTGCCGCGCACGCGGCGAGGCGTTCAAGAAGATCGCCTCGCCCTCGACCCACTCGACGCGACCTTCCGGCAGGGCGAGGTACTCCTCCAGCGACATGGGCCGGCGGATGAGCTTCTCCTCGTGTTGGTGCGGTGCTGCCGACACAGCGACTCCCTGGCTTGCGGGCATGCTCGGACCTCCCTCATTCTGCCTCGGTCGCTGCTCCCCCTGCCAGCGCCAGCCCGCGCGACCGGGCCGGCTCGGGCAGCTCCGCGGCGATCTCCTTCCAGCGTTCCCGGTGGTCCGGTCGCAGCGCTCGCAGCGCCGCGGAGTGCGCGCGCGGGTTCAGCAACGCGGCAGCGACGTACGGCGAATCGCCCTCCCCGATCTCTCCCCGCCGCGCGCGCTCCAGGACCCGGAAGGCGGCCTTGGCGATCTCGTCACGCCCCTCCCGGAGCTGCATCAGCACGCGCGCGTGGTCGGGGGCAGGCGTGCCGAACCGGAGGATCTCCAGCTCGGGTACGTCGCACAGCAGCTCGTAGTCCTCGCGAAGGAGCGTCGACTGCGTGATCCGTCGTCGACCGACGGCGTCAGCCAGCGACTCCAGCCAGTCGTCCGTCTTCGCGACGGTGGCGGCGATCCGCTTGGTGACGCCGAGAGGATGCCGATCGAACATCAGCCGGTCCCCGACCCCGCTCGGCACCAGTCGTCCCAACACCCAGCCCTGCGGAGCGCAAGCCCGGGCGCCCAGGTCCAGGATCTCTGTCCAGGACGACGACGTCGCCTCCCTCACCCGGAGAACGTTGCCGGGCAGGCTCGCACCGATCTCATAGCCACTCATCCGCGCGTCGACCCAGCGACGAGCGAGGCCAGCCTGCTCCGCCAGTCGACCGACCACGAACTCGTCGAGGTACGCCGCCAGCGCACCCACCTCGTGGGTAGCCGCCTGGTGGAACGCCCAGGACTCGCCGAACACACGCGCGTGGACCCGCATCGGATCGCCGCCCTCGTCGTAGCACTGCTCCATGAGCGGTTCGTGGATCGCCGCCCCGACGCCCGCACCGGCGAGCCTGACCCGCTGACCGGTCTCACCGTCCTCGCAACGCACCGCGAGGTAGGCGAGGTAGCGGGCCCAGGCCCACTCGGGCAGGTCGTCGCCCACGGCGACGAGCCCCGCCAGGAGCTGGATGTTGCGTCCCTTCACGAACATCGGCACGGCGCGGTACCACTCGAGGGAGCCGGCGATGTCGCCGGATCTCTCCGCGGCGTAGGCAAGGTCGACGCACCGCATCAGGTCGGGCGTCATGCGGTCAGCGATGCGAGGAAGGCGGCGGAATCCGCCCGAGGTTCTCCGAGACATGGTCGCAAGGCAACGCCCGGGGGCACGTGGCCGCAACCGGCCCGACGTCGCCCTGTGGAGAACGGCCCATTCAGGCGGGGAGGAAGCTGAAGCGAACCTCTCGCTCGGCGTTGTCGACGTTGAGGTCGACCAGGCAGATGCTCTGCCAGGTGCCGAGGGCAAGGCGGCCGCCGAGCACGGGGATCGAGGCGTACGGCGGCACCAGGGCCGGCATCACGTGGCTGCGGCCGTGGCCGCGGCTGCCGTGGCGGTGCTGCCAGCGGTCGTCCTTGGGCAGCAGGTCGTCGAGCGCGGCGAGCAGGTCGTCGTCGCTGCCGGCTCCGGTCTCGATGATGGCGATGCCGGCGGTGGCATGCGGGACGAAGACGTGGAGCAGGCCGTCGCCGCGGGCCTCGACGTACCGCTGCGCGTCGCGGGTGATGTCGAGGACGACCTCCTCGCCGCCGGTCCGGTAGGTCCTGAGGTCCGAATCCATCACGCCATCCTGTCAGGGTTAATCACGTCGTAGGTGAGCTCGGCGAACTGGCCGACCTGGCGCACCCCGACCAGCCGCAGCCGGTCGGACTCGAGGCGGCGTGGGAGCAGGGGCACGCCGGAGCCGAGGGTGACGGCGGCGACCGACAGCATGATCCGGTCCAGGCGCCCCGCGTCGGCGAACTGGCCGGCGAGGTCCCCGCCGCCCATCACCCACACGTCACGTCCGGCGGCCGCCTCGAGGACGTCGGGCACCAGGTCGGGGACGGACGCGCTCACGACACGGAGGTCCACACCGGGCAGCCCCGGCAGTCTCCGCGAGGACAGCACGAACGTGGTCATGCCGGGGTAGAACGTCTGCCACTTCTCCGGGTTCTCCAGCAGCGACTCGTGGTCGAGCAGCCACTGGTACGTCGTCGATCCCATCACCAGCACGCCGACGCCGGAGGTGAACTCGGCGAGGCCGGCCAGCGACTCGTCGCCGCCGTCGACGGCGAAGAGCCACTCCAGCGAGTTGTCGCGGTCAGCGAGGAAGCCGTCGAGCGAGGTCGCGGTGGCGTAGACGAAGCGGGTCACGTCGCGAGCGTACGGCGACCCACCCCCACCCCTACCCGATCGGTACGACGAGGCGGACGCTCATGTGGAACGTGGTGGTCGCGCCCTCCAGCATCACCAGGAACCCGTCCGGGCCGTCGCGGAAGACCGCCCGCGACTGCAGCGACCACGGGTCCGGCGGCGAGAACTCGCGCGCGGTCTTCTCGGCGGCGGCGTACGCCTCGGCACGGTCGGTGTAGGTGGTGGTCCCGATCTTGACGATCGTGTGCGGCTTCTTCTGCGGGCCGTTGGAGTACTCGACGAGCACCCGCCAGCGCTCGGGGTCGGTCGCGTCGTCGGCGCGGGAAGCGCCGTACACCTGGTAGTCAGCCACGACTGCGACCTTCCCCGTCAGCGGACGGGGTAACCCGCTCCGGCCAGCCCGGCCTTGACCTCGGAGACCCGCATCGTGCCGAAGTGGAACACCGACGCGGCGAGGACGGCGTCCGCGCCGGCCGCGACGGCGGGCGCGAAGTGGTCCACGGCCCCGGCGCCACCGGAGGCGATCACCGGGATCGACACCTCCGCGCGGACCCGGCGGATCATCTCCAGGTCGAAGCCGTCGCGGGTGCCGTCGGCGTCCATCGAGTTGAGCAGGATCTCCCCCGCGCCGAGCTCGGCCGCGCGGACCGCCCACTCGATGGCGTCGATGCCGGTCGACTTGCGGCCACCGTGCGTGGTGACCTCGTAGCCGGAGTCCGTGCGTACGTCGCCCGACACCCGCCGCGCGTCCAGCGACAGCACGAGCACCTGGTTGCCGAAGCGCTCCGCGATCTCGTTGATCAGCTCGGGCCGCGCGATGGCGGCGGTGTTGACGCCCACCTTGTCGGCGCCGGCGCGCAGCATCGTGTCCACGTCGGAGACCGCACGGATGCCTCCGCCGACCGTCAGCGGGATGAACACCTCCTCGGCGACCTTCGACACGACCTCGAGGGTGGTCGAGCGGCCGTCGGAGGACGCCGAGATGTCGAGGAAGGTCAGCTCGTCGGCGCCCTCGGCGTCGTACGTGCGCGCCAGCTCGACGGGGTCACCGGCGTCGCGGAGCTCCTTGAAGTTGATGCCCTTGACCACCCGGCCGGCATCGACGTCCAGGCACGGGATGACCCGCACGGCGAGCGACATCAGACGCCCTTCGTGAGAGCGAGCGCGTCCTCGAGGGTGAACTGGCCGGTGTAGAGGGCCGTGCCGGCGATCGCGCCCTCGACGCCGATCTCGACCAGGCCCATGAGCGCGCGGATGTCGTCGAGCGTGGTGACGCCGCCGGACGCGACGAGCGGCCGGTCGGTGACCGCGGCGACGTCGCGCAGCAGCTGCAGGTTCGGGCCTTGCAGCATGCCGTCCTTGTTGACGTCGGTGACGACGTACCGCGCACAGCCCTCGGAGTCCAGGCGCGCCAGCGTCTCGTAGAGGTCGCCGCCGTCGCGGGTCCAGCCGCGTGCGGCCAGCGTGGTGCCACGTACGTCGAGGCCGATCGCCACCCGGTCGCCCCACTTCGCGATCGCCGCGGCGCACCACTCCGGCTGCTCCAGCGCGGCGGTGCCGATGTTGACCCGACGGCAGCCGGTGGCCATCGCGGCCTCGAGCGACTCGTCGTCGCGGATGCCGCCGCTCATCTCGACCTTGATGTCGAGCTTCCCGACGATCTCGGCCTGGAGCTCGCGGTTGTTGCCGTGCCCGAACGCCGCGTCGAGGTCGACCAGGTGCAGCCACTCCGCGCCGGCCTCCTGCCAGCGCAGCGCCGCCTCGATCGGGTCGCCGAAGACCTTCTCCGACCCGTCGACGCCCTGCACCAGCTGGACGGCCCGGCCGTCCTTGATGTCGACGGCGGGGAGGAGCTCGAGGTAGTCGCTCACAGCGAGGTCACCCAATTCTTCAGTAGCTGTGCTCCGGCGTCGCCGGACTTCTCGGGGTGGAACTGCGTGGCCGACAGCGGGCCGTTCTGGACCGCGGACACGAAACGGTCACCGCCGTGCTCGCTCCAGACCACGCGGGGCTGGTGGGAGTCGGGGGTGCGGTCGTTGGTGACGAGGGTCCAGTCGCGGACGGCGTAGGAGTGCACGAAGTAGAAGCGCTCTTCCTCGATGCCGTCGAAGAGGGTCGTACCGGACGGGACGTCGACGGTGTTCCACCCCATGTGGGGTACGACGGGCGCCTGGAGCCGCTCGACCACGCCCGGCCACTCGCCGCAACCCTCGGTCTCCACGCCATGCTCGATGCCGCGCTCGAACAGGATCTGCATGCCCACGCAGATGCCGAGCACCGGGCGGCCGCCGGAGAGCCGGCGGGCGATGATCCGCTCGCCACGGATCTCGCGCAGGCCCTTCATGCATGCCTCGTACGCACCGACGCCGGGGACCAGCAGCCCGTCGGCGTTCATGGCGGTGTCGAGGTCGGAGGTCAGCTCCACCGACGCCCCGGCGCGCTCGACCGCGCGCACGGCGGAGCGGAGGTTGCCCGACCCGTAGTCCAGGACAACCACCGACGGTTGCGCCACTAGAGAGCGCCCTTCGTGGACGGGATCCCGGTCTCGCGCGGGTCGAGGGCGACCGCGTCGCGGAAGGCCCGCGCGAACGCCTTGAACTGGGTCTCGACGATGTGGTGCGGCTCGCGGCCCGCCAGCACCCGGACGTGCAGCGCGAAGTGGCCGTGGAACGCGATCGACTCGAAGACGTGCTGGGTCAGCGACCCGAGGTAGGAGACGCCGGTGCCGCCGAGCTGGACGTACTGCTGGCCCTCGGGCTCGCCGGTGTGCACGCAGTAGGGACGCCCCGACACGTCGACGACGGCGTGGACGAGCGCCTCGTCCAGCGGCACGGTCGCGTCGCCGAAGCGACGGATGCCGGCCTTGTCGCCGAGCGCCTCGCGCAGCGCCTGGCCCAGCGCGATCGCGGTGTCCTCGGTGGTGTGGTGCGCGTCGATGTGGACGTCGCCCTCGGTCTGGACGACGAGGTCGACGAGCGCGTGCCGAGCGAACGCGGTGAGCATGTGGTCGTAGAAGCCGACGCCGGTGGAGATGTCGTGCTTGCCGGTGCCGTCGAGGTCGACCTCGACGATCACCTTGGACTCGCTGGTCTGCCGCTCGACGCGGGCGGTCCTGCTCATGCTCGTTCTCCATTCACTTCCACGAGGGCGGCGCGGAAGGCCGCCATCTCCTCGGGCGTCCCGACGGACACCCGCAGCCAGCCGTCCGGCCCGGTCTCCCGGATCAGCACACCCCGGTCGAGCAGACCCTGCCAGACCCCGTGCCGGTCGGCGAACCTGCCGAACAGCACGAAGTTCGCGTCGGACTCGGCGACCTCGTAGCCCTGCTCCCCCAGCCACACGACCAGCGCGTCACGCTCGACGCGCAGCGCGTCGACCTGCGCCAGCAGCTCGTCGGCGTGCCGGAGCGCCGCCAACGCGGTCGCCTGGTTGACCGCGGACAGGTGGTACGGCAGCCGCACGACCCGGATCGCGTCGGTGATCGCCGGGTCCGCGGCCAGGTAGCCCAGGCGCAGCCCGGCGGCCGCGAACGCCTTGCTCATGGTGCGGGTGACGACCAGGTTGCGGTGGCTGCCCAGCAGCTCGATCGCGCTCGGCGTCGTGGGCCGGCGGAACTCGCCGTACGCCTCGTCGACCACCACGATCCCGCTGTCGCCGACGGTCTCGCACAGCATCGTGACGGCGGCCTGCGGGAGGGCGGTGCCGGTCGGGTTGTTCGGGCTCGGCAGCAGCACCACCGACGGCCGCACCTCCTCGACCAGTGCGCGCGCCTTGTCGAGGTCGAGCGAGAAGTCGGTCTCGCGCGCGCCCGCGACCCACTCGGTGTGGGTGTTGCGGGCGTACTCCGGATACATCGAGTACGTCGGCGCGAAGCTGATCGCGCTGCGGCCCGGCCCGCCGAACGCCTGCAGCAGCTGCTGCATGACCTCGTTGGAGCCGTTCGCCGCCCACAGGTTCGCCGCCGTGAGGCCGGCGCCGGGCACGTCGCGGTTGAGGTACGCCGCCAGCGACTCGCGCAGCGCGACGAACTCGCGGTCCGGGTAGCGGTTCAGGTCGACCGCCGCCTGGGCGACCGAGGCGGCGATGTCCTGCAGGCAGTCCTCGGACGGGCCGTAGGGGTTCTCGTTGACGTTGAGCTGGACGGGCACGTCGAGCTGGGGCGCGCCGTACGGCTCGATGCCGGCCAGCTCGGGCCGGATCGGGGGGAAGGTCATGCCTGCTCCCCCGCGACCCGCACCGTGATAGCCGCGCCGTGGCCGGGCAGGTCCTCGGCCTCGGCGAGGGTGACGACGTGGTCGGCGACCGCCGCCAGGCCCTCGGCGGAGTAGTCGATGACGTGCACCGACTTGGTGAACGCACGCACGCTCAGACCGCTGCTGTGGCAGGCGCAGCCGGCCGTGGGCAGCACGTGGTTGGAGCCGGCGCAGTAGTCGCCGAGGCTCACCGGGGCGTGCGGGCCCACGAAGATTGCGCCCGCGTTGAGGACGCGCGCGGCCCAGTCGGCCGCGTCCGCGGTGTGGATCTCGAGGTGCTCGGCGGCGTAGGCGTTGACCACGTCGAGGCCCTGCTCCAGGTCGCGCACCAGCACGATGCCTGATTGCTTGCCGCCGAGCGAGGTGGTGATCCGCTCGGTGTGCTTGGTGGCGGCGACCTGCCTCTCCAGCTCCACGTCGACGGCGTCGGCGAGCTCGGTGGAGGTGGTGACGAGGACGCTCGCTGCCAGGGGGTCGTGCTCGGCCTGGCTGATCAGGTCGGCAGCGACGTACGCCGGCACGGCGGTCTCGTCCGCCAGGATCGCGATCTCGGTCGGGCCGGCCTCGGAGTCGATGCCGACCTGGCCCTTGAGGATCCGCTTGGCGGTGACCACGTAGATGTTGCCGGGGCCGGTGACCATGTCGACGCGCGCGCACGGGCCGACGCCGTAGGCGAACATCGCGATCGCCTGGGCGCCGCCGACGGCGTACACCTCCTCGACGCCGAGCAGCGCGCACGCGGCCAGGATCGTCGGGTGCACCGAGCCGCCGAACTCGCGCTGCGGCGGGGAGGCGAGGGCGATCGAGCGGACGCCCGCGGTCTGGGCGGGCACCACGTTCATCAGGACCGACGACACCAGGGGCGCGAGACCGCCAGGCACGTAGAGACCGACCCGGCCGACCGGCACCTTGCGGTGGGTCACCCGGGCGCCCGGCCCGAGGTCGGTGACGGCGTCGCGCTCGAGCTCGTTCGCGCAGGTCGCGCGCAGCCGCCGGATGGACTCCTCCAGGCCGGCCCGGATGTCCGGGTCGAGCTGCTCGAGGGCCTGCTGCATCGCCTCGGGAGCGACCCGGATGTCGTCGATGCGGACGCCGTCGAACTTCTCGGCGTACTCCAGCAGCGCGTCGACGCCGCGCACCCGCACGTCCTCACAGATCGCGTGGACCGCCGGCACCGCAGCCTCGATGTCGAAGTCGGCACGGGGCACGGCTGCGCGGTAGTCGACGCCGGGGGCGGACTCGCGCAGGTCGATGCGGCGGATGAGGGACATGCCTCGATTCTACGGTCGCTGGCGTTCCCGGACGTCATACGGACCGAGCGCTGGAAGGCTCCGTCCGTATGACGTCCGAGGGACTCAGGCTGCTGCGCGCGTCGCCTGTGCCCGAGTGATTGCTTCGCCGATCTGGTCGAAGAACGCGTCGGGCTGCAACCGGAGGCCCAACAGCGGGATGCGGAGGACGACATCGCCCGCAAGGGCAAGCGAGTTCTGGCGTAGCGCATCACCGACGACATTCTCTGCCCACGCGTGGTGGATGCCGTCGACTTCGACCACCAGGCTGAGCTCCGGCCAGTACAGATCCAGGTAGTAGCGACCCCGACGATCCTTGCGCAGAACCTGCCGTTGCGGCGCTGGGAAGCCGCGCCGCTTCAGCTCCCGACCGAAGTCGATCTCGCCCAGAGCCCGGGCACCGTCGAGCAGGTCGTTCACCACGGCATGCACGAGCAGGCGGCGCTTGTCCCGGCGCACCCGCAGGACCTGGACCGCCAGATCCGCGACCGCGACGACGCCCTGCTGCACCGATGCCGTCAGGACGTACGCCGCCTCCTTGTCCGTTCGGGCCCACAACGCAGCACGCACCGCGGCCACCTCCGGCCGGGTTCGGGCGATGCCGCTCCCCGGCGCTCGATCTGTCGCGGCCCAGCGGCGGGTCTGCCGGATGTCGTAGTACGGCGTACGTCGCCACCGGACCCGTGCCCCGCGCGGGACCGAGACCCGCACGACCGGGTAGTCGAAGCGCTCCAGCCCGGCGACGACCTGGGACGCGATGGCGTCCAGCTGGCCGCGCGGTCCCGACGCGATCACGGCTGCCCAACGATGGCCCTCGTCGGACAGCGTCGAGTTGTGCAGGGCGATCACCTGCTCACCGATCTTCTGCCACCGCCGCGCTCGCAGCTGAGCGCGCACCTGCGACCGGGTCCACCCCAGGGCATAGATCTGCCGGCGGGACACCACGCCGCCCTGACGCGCGCCGACCTCCTCGATGTCCATGGCTCGAGGCTCACCGATACGGCGCGTGCGCACACCCCACCGACCGCCACTTGTGGATAACCCACGATCGAGACGTCATACGGACAGCGCGCTCGAAGGCTCCGTACGTATGACGTCAGCGGTGGTCAGGGTGGATAGGTTGGAGGTGTGACGGCTGATCTCCCGATGTTCCCGCTCAACGCGGTGCTCTTCCCGGGGGTCAGCCTGCCGCTGCGGGTCTTCGAGGACCGGTACCGGGCACTGGTGCACCACCTGCTGCGGGTCGAGGACCCGGCGGAGCGGCTGTTCGGCTCGGTCGGGATCCGCGAGGGCTACGAGGTCGGCGACCACGGCGCCCAGTCGCTGTTCCGGGTCGGCGTCCGGCTCCAGCTGACCGAGGTCGAGGCACACCCCGACGGGACCTTCGACGTGGTCGCCGTCGGCCGCGACCGGATCCGGCTCGACCGCCTCTCGACCGGTGACCTGTTCCCCCTCGGGGAGGTCGAGGAGCTGCCCGAGCCGGCGGTCACCGTCGAGCCGCACGTGGTCGAGTCGGCGCGCGCCACGTTCACCGCCTACCGGAGCGTGCTGCGCGGATTCACGACCGACCCGTTCCAGGGCGAGCTGCCCGCGGACCCGACGTACCTCTCCTGGACGATGGCGGCCTGCGCTCCCCTGCCGATGGCCGAGCGCCAGCAGCTGCTCGAGGCCGACGACGCGAACGAGCGGCTGATCCTGGTGACCGACCTGCTCCGCACCGAGCTGCGCGCGATGAACGTCATCCCCTCGCTCCCCGCCAGCGAGGTCGCCCGGACCCGCTGGTCGCCGAACTGATGGTCCGCCGGTCCTCCGCAGGTACGCCGGCGATCGCCGCGCTCTCCGCGGACGGCGTCGACTTCACGGTCCACGAGTACGACCACGACCCGCGCGCGGCGTCGTACGGCGAGGAGGCAGCGGCCGCCCTCGGGGTGGCGCCCGACCGCGTGTTCAAGACCCTCTGTGCCGACGTCGACGGGACTCTCGTGGTCGCGGTGGTCCCCGTCGTCGGCCAGCTCGACCTCAAGGCGCTGGCCCGCGCCCTGGACGGCCGCCGCGCCGCCATGGCCGACCCGAAGGCCGCCGAGCGGGCCACCGGCTACGTGGTCGGCGGCATCTCGCCGCTCGGCCAGCGCCGCCCGCACCCGACCGTCGTGGACGACTCCGCGCTCGCGTACCCGACCGTCTTCGTGTCGGCGGGCCGCCGTGGGCTCGAGGTCGAGCTCAGCCCAGTGGAGCTGGTTCGGCTGACGCAGGCTCGGACGTCGTCGATTCGGAAGTGATCGCCAGCATCACGACCAGGAAGCCGAGGAGCATCCCCACCGGCCAGACCAGGCACGGGACCGGCACGAGGAAGTGGATGTGCTCCCCTCCCAGCCACTGGTACAGATGGAGGTCGACGCGCGGCGAGCCGATCGTCAGGCTCCCGACGTAGTGGTGACCGACGTTCTCCTTGACCGCCCACTTCTCCGGGTTCGGCGGGCTGAACGCCATGCCGACCGCCCACATCACCACCGCGCCGACGATCGATCCGACGACAGCCACTGCCAGCGTGAGGAGCGCACGGTTGCGGCCGAGCACCCCGCCGATGATCCCGACCACGAGCGCGATGACGAAGCCGATCACGACGTACTCGAAGGTGCTGGAGGCGACGTGAGCCTGCCCCGGGTCGAAGGGTTCGGCGAACCAACCGATCTGACCGGTGTCAGTGCGTTGACCGATGACCCCGCGCGGCGCCGGCGACCACCACGACCACCAGCCCCAACCACCGAGGGCCCCGGCCCCCGCGGAGAGCAGCAGCAGGCCGACGACCAGCGCGGCCGGCCGCCACCAGCCCTGTTTCTCCGACATGCTCACCCGGCCAAGCATCCCGGACCGAGCAACTGCTTCAGGTCCGCGAACAGCGACGGCGACGGGGTGACCCGCAGCCGGTCGTCCAGCTTCATCACCCGGGTCGAGTCGCGCATGAGCAGCTTGAGGCGCACCTCGTTCATCCCCGGGTGGGCGGCGAGAACCTCGCGCAAGGACTGCACGACCGGCCCGGTGCAGCGCGTCGAGGGCAGGCTGATGACGACCGGGCCGTCACCGCTGGCCTCGATGTCGGGGACGGTCACCTCCTGGCCGCGCAGCTGCGGAGCCTCACGATCCTTGTCGAGCTGCCCCTTGACCCGCAGGATCGCGTCCTCGGTGAGGTACGGCGCCGCCAGCCGGTACGACGACGGGAAGAGCAGCACGTCGATGCCACCCTCGAGGTCCTCGAGCGTGACGGTCGCCCAGGGGTCGCCGTTCTTGGTGATCTTGCGCTGCACGCTCGTCACCAGACCGGCCACGGTCACGGTGGTGTTGTGCGCGATCGCCTCGTCGGTGAGCAGCTGACCGATGGTGAAGTCGGTGCCGTTGGAGAGGACGTGCTCCAGGCCGAGCAGCGGGTGGTCGGAGACATAGAGCCCCAGCATCTCCCGCTCGTAGCCGAGCAGCTTCATCTTCTCCCACTCGTCGATGTCGGGGATCGCGACGCTGACACCGAAGCCGCTGTCCTCGTCATCACCCCCGAGCCCCGCGAAGAGGGAGTCCTGGCCGATGGCCTCGTTGCGCTTGATGTCGACGTACTGGTCCACGGCGGTCTCGTGGATCATCACCAGCGCGCTGCGGTGGTGCTTCATGTCGTCGAAGGCGCCGGCCTTGATCAGCGAGTCGATGACCCGCTTGTTGCAGGCGTGCGCAGGCACCTTGTCGAGGAAGTCGTTGAAGTCGGTGTAGCGCCCCTTCTCGGTGCGCCCCTCGACGATGCCGTCGACCACGTTGGCGCCCACGTTGCGGACCGCGGTCAGGCCGAAGCGGATGTCGTTGCCGACAGCGGTGAAGTTGTGGGAGGACTCGTTGACGTCCGGCGGCAGGACGGCGATCTTCATCCGGCGACACTCGTTGAGGTAGATCGCCATCTTGTCCTTGTCGTTCTTCACCGAGGTGAGGAGCGCGGCCATGTACTCCGTGGGGTAGTTGGCCTTGAGGTAGGCGGTCCAGTACGTGATGACCCCGTACGCCGCCGAGTGCGACTTGTTGAAGGCGTAGTCGGCGAACGGGACGAGGATGTCCCACAGCGTCTTGATCGCGTCCGCCGGGTAGCCCCGCTCGAGCATGCCGGCCTCGAAGCCGGCGTACTGCTTGTCGAGCTCCTCCTTCTTCTTCTTGCCCATCGCGCGGCGCATGTTGTCTGCGGCGCCCAGCGAGAAGCCGGCGAGCACCTGCGCGATCGCCATGACCTGCTCCTGGTAGACGATCAGGCCGTAGGTCTCCCCGAGCACCTCCTTGAGCGGCTCGGTCAGCGCCGGGTGGATGTAGTCGATCTCCTGGCGGCCGTTCTTCCGCAGGGCGTAGTTGGTGTGCGAGTCCGCACCCATCGGGCCCGGGCGGTAGAGCGCGGAGACGGCGGTGATGTCGGCGAAGGTGTCCGGCTGCATGAGCCGCAGCAGCGAGCGCATGCCGCCACCATCGAGCTGGAACACGCCGAGCGTGTCGCCGCGACCCATCAGCTCGTACGTCGCCCGGTCGTCGAACGGGACGTCCTCCAGGACGAGGTCCTCACCCCGGTTGGCGCGGATGTTCTCCAGCGCGTCCTCGAGGGTGTGCAGGTTGGACAGGCCCAGGAAGTCCATCTTGACCAGGCCGAGCTCCTCGCACTTGGGATACTCGAACTGGGTGATGACCTGCCCGTCCTGCTTGGGCTCCATCAGCGGCACGATGTCGATCAGCGGCTCGCTGGCCATGATCACGCCGGCCGCGTGCACGCCGGTCTGCCGGATCTGGCCCTCGAGACCCAGCGCGGTCTCGTAGATCCGGCGGACCTCCGGGTCCTCCTCGTAGAGCGCCCGGAACTCGCCGCCGTCGTTGTAGCGCTTGTGCTCGGGGTCGAAGAGGTCCTTGAGCGGGACGCCCTTGCCCATCACGTCGGCCGGCAGGGCCTTGGTGATCTTGTCGCCGATCGCGAAGCCGTGGTCGAGGATGCGCGCGGCGTCCTTGATCGCCTGCTTGGCCTTGATCCGTCCGAAGGTCGCGATGTAGGCGACCTTCTCCGAGCCGTACTTCTCCTTGACGTACTGGATGACCTCGCCGCGGCGGTGGTCGTCGAAGTCGATGTCGAAGTCGGGCATCGAGGGGCGCTCGGGGTTGAGGAACCGCTCGAAGAACAGTCCGTGCTCGAGGGGGCACAGGTCGGTGATTCGCAGTGCGTACGCCGCGATCGACCCCGCACCCGAACCACGGCCCGGGCCGACCCGGATGCCGTTGTCCTTGGACCACTGGATGAAGTCGGCGACCACCAGGTAGTAGCCGCAGTAGCCCTTCTGGGCGACGACCGCCAGCTCCATCTCGGTGCGGTCCTTGACCTCCTGGGTGAGCTTGTCACCCGGGTAGCGCGCCTCGATGCCGCGCCAGACCTCCTTGCGGAACCAGCTCTCCTCGGTCTCCCCCGCCGGGATGTCGGCGCGCGCCATGTAGCCGCCGGTCGACTCGGTGAAGGTGACCTCGCACCGCTCGGCGATCTCCAGGGTGTTGTCGCAGGCCGCGATGAGGTCCTGGCTCCCCCACAGCTCGCGCATCTCCTCGGCGGACTTGATGTAGTAGCCGGAGCCCTCGAAGGCGAACCGCTTGCCGCCCTGGGAGTACGGCGGCTCGGTGAGCCGACTGCCGGACTGCACGCACAGCAGTGCCTCGTGGGCGCTGGCGTCCTCGGGGTTGTTGTAGTGCGAGTCGTTGGTGGCAATCGGCTTGATGTTGAGCTCGCGCCCCAGGCGCAGCAGGTCATCGCGGACCCGCTTCTCGATCGAGATGCCGTGGTCCATCAGCTCGAGGTAGACGTTGTCGTAGCCGAAGATGTCGCGCAGCTCCTGCGCCTCGCGCACCGCCTCGTCCCACTGGCCCAGCCGCAGCCGGGTCTGGATCGCGCCGCTCGGGCAGCCCGTGGAGACGATGATCCCCTTCGCGTGCTCGGCGAGGATCTCCTTGTCCATCCGGGGCTTGTAGAAGTAGCCCTCCATGCTCGACCGGCTCGAGAGCCGGAAGAGGTTGTGCATGCCCTCGGTGGACTCGGCCCACATCGTCATGTGGGTGTAGGCGCCACCGCCGGAGACGTCGTCGCCGCCCTCCTCGGACTGGTCGCCCTTGCCCCAGCGGACCCGCTTGCGCTCACCGCGGGGCGTGCCCGGGGTCAGGTAGGCCTCGATGCCGATGATCGGCTTGACGTCGTACTTCTTCGCCTTGGAGTAGAAGTCGTAGGCGCCGTGCAGGTTCCCGTGGTCGGTCATGGCGATCGACTTCATGCCCAGGTCGCTGACCCGGCCGAACAGGCCGTCGAGCAGGGAGGCCCCATCGAGCATGGAGTACTCGGTGTGGACGTGCAGGTGGGCGAAGTCCCCGGTTGAACCGGCCATCGGTGCTGTTCGGCTCCTCGAGAATCAGGCGGGCAGGTGGTCGATCGGGGAAGAGCCTCAGCCTACCGGCCCCGACCCGGTGATCCTGACAGGCACCACCGACAGGTCAGCCCGCCCACGCCATCCGGATGTCGGGCTGCCTCTCCTCGTTGCCGGCGCCGTCCGTGCGCTCCACCTCGACCAGCCCGCGGGCCTCGTAGAACTCCCGCGCAGGGACGTTCGACACGAAGACCCAGAGCTGGAAGCCCTCGGGGAGGTGCGCCTTCACCAGGTCCAGCAGCGCGCTGCCGACGCCCGTGCCCTGGGCGGCCGGCTCGACGTAGAGGTCGTCGAGCCAGGTCTTGTCGAACCGGGCGTAGCCCACGATCCGGCCCTCGGTCTCCGCGACCCAGATCTCGGTGGGACCGAAGTTGGTGGTGAGGTAGTCGACGACCTCGTGGTGGGGGTGCAGGCCCGGCGGCATGGGCGAGGCGTCGCGGGCCGCGAGCTGGACCTCCGCGATGCGCGGGATCTCGTCGGCGGTGGCGGGGCGGAGCAGGAGCTCGCTCGGCGTGGTCACAGCTGCAGGCTAGGGCGGACCGATAGCGTCGGCCAGTGGCCCGCCGACGTACCTCTCGCTCCCGGGCACCGCGGACCCCGCGTCCCCTCCCCGTCGCCGGCCCGGGCGAGCGCCTGTGGGTCCTGGACGTGCCGTACGGCGAGACCGTCGAGGGGGCGTCCTGGCACCCGGCGGTCCGGATGCACCTGTACGTCGGCGCCCGGCTGCCCGCGCACCTGGCGCCCTACCGCCCCGGCCCCTACACGCTCGGCCGTTTCCTCGAGAACGAGCTCAACCCGGGCCACCCCACGCCCAACCCGCCCGCGAGCGAGGACCTCGAGCCCCGGCAGCTCCAGTTCGAGGGAGCCGACGCGATCGCCGAGCGCGCGGCGGCCGGAGGACGGCTCTTCCTGCTCGCCGACGAGCCGGGCGTCGGCAAGACGATCACGGCGGTGCTCGGCGCGACCGCCGTCGGCTCGCTGCGGGGTGCGCGGCGGGTGCTCGTGGTCGCCGACCGGCCGGCCGCGATCACGATCGGGCACTGGTGCCGCACGATCACCGCGCTCGGCGACGGCGGCATGGACTGGGTGGTCGTCACCTGGGACCGCTTGGAGAAGGTCGCCGGGCACGCGTGGGACGTCGTGATTGCCGACGAGGCGCACGCGCTCCGGCACACGACCACGAAGCGCTTCAAGCACTGGGCGAAGGTGTCCGGGCTGGGCGCGCCGCACGATCGCGCGCCCTTCGTGATCGCGACGACGGCGACCCCCGGGCACAGCCCGCTGGAGCTGGCCTACCTGTCGCCGGCGTACGCGCAGGTGCACGCGGAACCGGTGCGGTCCTGGTGCACCGCGACCCAACCGGGCGCCACGTTCGCGGGTGCCCTGGAGCGGCACGGCGTCGCCATCGAGCTCGGTGGCCGGTACGGCGCCACCTGGACCGACGACCCGGTCCGGCGGGAGGCCGACCTCGCGACGGTGCGCGGCTGGCTCGCCGACGAGCAGCCGCCCGCGATGCTCCACCGCGCCGCGCCGTGGGGCCCGGTGCCGATCTCCGGGATGCCCGTGACGCTGACCGCGGCCGAGCGGGCGGCGTACGACGCGGAGTGGGGTGAGTTCTGCCGCGAGATGGACATCGCCCGGCGCGGGCGCAACACGGCGAAGGGCCGGGCGGCGCTGCTGCGGTTCCGGCAGAAGGCCGGCCTGATCCGGGTCGACTCGACGGTGGCGTGGATCGCCCAGCAGGTCGACGCGGGGCGCCAGGTCGCCTGCTCGGTCGAGTTCGTCGCGACCGCGGCCGACCCCATCGCGGCCCGGCTCCGGGACTCCGGCATCGGCGTCGCCACGATCTACGGCCGGGACCGGTTCGACGTCGAGGAGGAGCGGCTCCGCTTCCAGACCGGCAAGGCCTCGGTCTGCGTCTTCACCACCGTCGCCTCGATCAGCCTGCACGCCGGTGAGAAGCTCCCCGACGGCACGTCCGCGTCCACGGACCCCCGCGTCGGCGTCTTCCACCAGGCCCGCTTCTCCGGCATCGCCGGCCGGCAGGTCACCGGGCGAACGCACCGCGACCACCAGGTCTCGCCGTGGCACATCGCGTACGCCGAGGGCACCGTCGAGGAGCAGGTCGGCCGCGCGATGGTGGAGCGGATCGCCGCGGCCACCGACGCGGTCGGTGGTGACACCGCGGGGCTGGCCGAGGTGGCCGAGCTGCTCGGCGCCGCGTGGCTCCCGAGCGCCTCGCTCACCGACGCGTAGCGCTCAGCCGGCGAACGGGCCCGCCTGGCCGCCCACCCGGTCGACGACCTTCTCCGCAACGAAGCCGGCGTTGGCGCGCAGCACCTGGTCGGGCACGCGCGGGAAGCTCTCCTCCCAGTCAAGGAGAGGCGAGCCCAGGAACTGGGTGGTGTGGGCCGGCCGGCCGATGAACCAGACGTGCAGGTGGGCCGCGCCGTCCCCGATCTTCTGGACGTGCGCCCGCCCGATGCTGGGCAGCTGCTCCATGGCGTCGCAGATGACGACCATGAGCCGCCCCATCTCGCTCGCGAGGTCGTCCGGGAGGTCGTTGAGGTCGTGGTGGGCGACCGGGTCGAGCGTCATCATCAGCGGCAGGCCGGTGCTCGAGACGTGGCCGAGCCGCCACCGCTCGTTGCTCCAGACCAGGCGGGCGTCATCCTTCTCGCCGGTGCACGCGCAGTCACGGGCGTTGTCGCCGTCGCGTGGCCACTCGGCGTCGCCGAGCGGCTGGAGCGGCTTGAGCCGCAGCCCGTCGAGCTCGAAGGGGTAGATGTCCCAGCCGGCCATCTGGTCGGTCGCGACCGGCAGGCGCCCCTCGGCGTCGGCCGCTGCGACGAGCCGTGCGTGGAAGGCCTCGGCGCTCTCGGGCTCGCCCATGTCAGTGGGCGTCGCGGATGACGTCGAGGGCGTGGGCGAGGTCGTCGGGGTACGTCGACTCGTAGGTGACGTAGTCGCCGCTCTCCGGGTGCTCGAAGCCGAGCTTGACCGCGTGCAGCCACTGCCGCTCCAGGCCTACCCTGCGGGCCAGGCTCGGGTCCGCGCCGTAGGTGATGTCGCCGACGCACGGGTGCTTGAGCGCGCTCATGTGCACGCGGATCTGGTGGGTGCGGCCGGTCTCGAGGTGGATCTCCAGGAGGCTCGCGAACCGGTGCGCCTCGAGCGTCTCGTAGTGCGTGACGCTGTGCCGGCCGTCGTCCATGACCGCGAACTTGTAGTCGAACTTCGGGTGGCGGCCGATGGGCGCGTCCACGGTGCCCTCGAGCGGGTCGGGGTGGCCCTGGACCAGGGCGTGGTACGTCTTGTCGACCGTGCGGTGCCGGAAGGCGTTCTTGAGCACCGAGTAGGCGTGCTCCGACTTCGCGATGACCATCACGCCCGACGTACCGACGTCGAGGCGCTGGACGATGCCCTCGCGCTCCTTGGCGCCGCTGGTGGAGATGCGGAACCCGGCGGCGGCGAGGTGGCCTACGACGGTCGGGCCGCGCCAGCCCGGGCTCGGGTGGACCGCGACGCCGACCGGCTTGTCGATCACCACGATCGCGTCGTCGTCGTGGATGATCTTGATGCCCGCGACGACCTCGGGGACGATCTCCAGCGGGTCGGTCACCTGCGGGATCTCGACGTCCAGGGTCGCGCCGGCGAGGACGCGCTCGCTCTTCGTGCTGACCGATGCACCGTCCAGGACGACCCGGCCGTCGGCGATCAGCTCGGCCGCGCGCGTGCGGGAGAAGCCGAACAGCTGGGCCATCGCGACGTCGATCCGCTCGCCCTCGAGGCTGTCGGGCACGCGGAGGCTGCGCTGGTCGATGCTCATGCCTTCGCCTCCGCCGAGGCACGCCGGCCGTCGATCTGGACGCCGCGAACGATCTGCAGGAGGAGCAGCGCGGCACCCACGTTGATCCCGATGTCGGCGACGTTGAACACCGGCCAGTGCGGCAGCTGGAGGAAGTCGACCACCTGGCCACGCAACGGGGCCGGGTCGCGGAACAGCCGGTCGGTCAGGTTGCCGTCGATGCCGGCCAGCAGCAGCCCGAACGCCACCGCCCACAGCGGGTCGACGAGCCTGCGGCTGAACCACAGCACCACCACGGTCGCCAGGATGGCCAGGCAGCTGAGCGCGACGGTCGACCCGGTGCCCATGCTGAAGGCTGCACCCGGGTTGTGCAGCAGCCGCAGCTGAAGCAGGGTCCCGACGAAGTGGCGGGGCTGCCCGTCGGCGAGGTGCACGACCGCGAGGTGCTTGGTGACCTGGTCGGCGACGTACCAGACGACGGCGACGGCCACGAACAGGCCGAGTGCGCGACCGCGGGACCGGGCACGGGCGGAGCGATCGAGCGACGTTCCCGGTGCGGCTTCCATAGCGGCGCAAGTTTCCCACACCGCCATGCATCCGCCGAAAGCGTCAGCCCACCTCGGCGCTCAGCCCGTCGTCGGGCCTGACGTCAGCGACGCTCCTCGCGCTGCTTGCAGGACAGGCAGAGCGTCGCACGCGGGAAGACCATGAGCCGGTTCTTGCCGATCGGGTTGCCGCAGGACTCGCAGACGCCGTAGGTGCCGTTGTCGATGCGCGCGAGTGCGCGGTCGATCTGGGCCAGCTTCTCCCGCTCGTGGTTGACGACGGTCAGCTCGTGGTCGCGCTCGAAGCTCGTCGCGCCGACGTCGGCCTGGTCCTGGCCGGCGCCGTCACCGGCGTCGTGGAGCAGGCCGCTGAGGTCGGCCTCCTGGGCGGCGAGGACCTCTTCGCTGTGCTGGCGCTGCTCGTGCAGCTCGGCCAGCACCTCGTCGAGCTCGGCCTTCGACCACGCCTCCTCGCCCTCGAGGACGACGAGACTGGCCGGAGCGGCCTTCTTGGCGGGGGCCGCCTTCTTCACGGGTGAAGCCTTCTTGGTCGGGGCGGCCTTGGCAGGCGCCGTCTTCTTCGTGGGAGTCGCCTTGGCGGGGGCCGCCTTCTTCGCGGGGGCCGCCTTCTTGGCCGGGGCCGCCTTCTTCGCGGGAGCCGCCTTCTTGGCCGGGGCCGCCTTCTTCGCGGGGGCCGCCTTCTTCGCGGGAGCCGCCTTCTTCGCGGGAGCCGCCTTCTTCGCGGGAGCCGCCTTCTTGGCCGGAGCCGCCTTCTTGGCCGGAGCCGCCTTCTTGGCCGGAGCCGCCTTCTTCGCGGGAGCCGCCTTCGTGGCCGGGGCCGCCTTCGTGGCCGGAGCCGCCTTCGTGGCCGGGGCCGCCTTCGTGGCGGGGGCCGCCTTCGTGGCGGGGGCCGCCTTCTTGGCCGGAGCCGCCTTCTTCGCGGGAGCCGCCTTCTTCGCCGGAGCCGCCTTCTTCGCCGGAGCGGCCTCGACGGGCTTGGCCTTCGGACGGATGATCCGGCGGGCTGCGGACGCGGCCGAACCGGCCAACGACTTCTTGGTGCTTCGGGCCATGCCCAGCTCTCCTCGTAAGCGGCGGACCATCAGCGGCAGCCGACGGGCTGCTCGGGAGGGTAACGGTTAGGTGGAGCGGCGCCAAGACGGCACACCGGCCGGTCCCACAGCGGGAACCGGCCGGCGTACGCGTCAGGTCGAGTCGGGACGACTCAGGCGTTCTCCTCGCCCAGGATCGAGCGGAGCCGCTTCGGAGCAGGCGACTCGTCCGAGGCGGGGGCGACGGTGTCGCCCGGGACCTGGAGAGCGTCGAGCTGCTGGGTGAAGTAGCTCTTGAGGCGGGAGCGGTACTCACGCTCGAACGACCGGAGGTTCTCGACCTCGGCGCTGAGCTTGTCCCGCTCCTTCTCGAGGTCGCCGAACAGCTGCGTACGACGCTCGGCGGTCTCGCCGTCCAGCATCTCGGCACGCGTGCGAGCGTCGGCCTCGAGCCGGTCGGCCTTGCCCTTCGCCTCGTTCTCGAGCCGCTCGGCCTTGCCCTTGGCCTCACCGACGAGACGGTCGGCCTCGGCCTTGGCCTCCTCGACGAGCTCGTCGGCGTTGCGGGTCGCGATCTCGAGCAGCCGGGCCGCGGCGTTGGACGCCTCGGGGACCGTCTCGACGCGGATCGTCTCGATGCCACCGGAGGTGGCAGCCGGCGCCGGGGCGGCCACGACCGGCGCCACGACGGGCTCCGGCTCGGGCTCCTCGGCCACAGGGGCAACGACGGGCGGCTCGGGCTGCGCGGGGGTCACCTGGGTCGGCGCGTTGTAGGAGTCGAACCCACCAGCCGTCCCGGATCCGCCCGACTGGGCCGCAGCGAGCTTCGCGCGCAGGTCGTCGTTCTCCTGGGTCAACCGAGCGAGCTCGGCCTCGACCTCATCGAGGAACTGGTCGACCTCGCCCATGTCGTAGCCCTCGCGGAGCCGGACCGGCGTAAAGCGCTTGTTGCTCACGTCCTCGGGCGTCAGCGGCATGACCTCACCTATCTTCGATTCCTCGGAAAGACTGTCGTCCCGCACCTTAGCGCCTGTCACATGAGTATCGGCAGTCGTCACGACGTGACAGACGCCGCGGAACCCCGGGCGCGCCTCAGAAGAGCAGCAGGTTGCGGTTCAGCGAGAGGGCGACGTACGCCAGGATCATGACGAGCAGAAAGCTGATGTCCAGGGAGAAATTGCCGATCCGGACCGGCTTGATGATCCGTCGGAAGCCGTTGATCGGCGGGTCCGTGGCCGTGTAGGCACCCTCGAGGAGCACCAGCAGCACGCCGCGGGGCTCCCAGGAACGCGCGAACGCCTGCACCCAGTCGGTGATCAGGCGGATCCAGAGCAGCCCGATGAAGACGAACAGCACCGCCTCGATGATCTCCCCCACCACAGTCACGGCACCATCCTAGGGAAACGTCGGTAGCGATCGTGTCCCGGTCGCGCCACGGCTTGCCGCCGCGCGAAGGCAGGACCTACGGGAGCCAACCGCGCGTCGTAGCGGTCGGCAGCGCGGCGCCGTCGGCGTCGAGGCCGGGTGCGCGGAACGAGGCGACGGAGGGAGCGAGGAACGAGCGACCGGAGGAGCCGAGCTCCGCAAACCCGGCGAGACGCCGATCAGCGGCGACGCGCTCGACCGCTACGACTGGTTGAAGAACCCTCCGTCGGCGATGCGCTGCTTGTCCTCGGCGGCGACCGAGACGTTCGGCGGCGACAGCAGGAACACCTTGTTGGTGACGCGCTCGATGCTGCCGCGGGTGGCGAAGATCAGGCCGGCCGCGAAGTCGACGAGCCGCTTGGCGTCGGTGTCGTCCATCTCGGACAGGTTCATGATGACCGGGGTGCCGTCACGGTAGGACTCCCCCACGGCGCGCGCCTCGTTGTAGGTGCGCGGGTGCAGGGTGGTGATCCGGGAGAGCTCGGCGACGACCGACTGGGCGGCCGCGGGAGCCGCTGCGGGCGTACGACGACGCTCGCTGATGTCGGCGATCGAGGCGCTGCGCACGGGGCGCGCTGCGGGCCGAGCCGCCGGACGTGACTCGCCGACCGCCTCAGCGCGGTCGTACTCGTCGTACTCGTCGTAGCTGGTGTCCTCGAGCAGGCCGAGGTACTCACCCATCCTGCGCATCACACCGCTCATGGCACTTGCCTCCGAATCTCGGCCCCCTCCGGGACCAGTGGTCGTGTTGGGGACATTACTGGACCGAGGGCCTCGATCCGAGGACCGCGGACCCGACGCGCACGTGTGTCGCACCGGCCGCGACGGCCTGCTCGAGGTCGCCGCTCATGCCGGCCGACAGCCAGGTGGCGGCGGGGTGGTCGAGGAGGAATCCCTGGCGGATCTCCCCGAGCCGGGAGAACGCAGCCGCGGGGTCCTCGCCCAGCGGCGCGACGGCCATGAGCCCGCGCAACCTGAGCTCCTCGAGGCCGTCCACGGCAGCAGCCAGGGAGCCCAGCTCGACGGGGTCGACGCCGGCCCGGTGGTCGCTCCCGGCCGGGTCGAGGCTGACCTGCAGCAGCACGTCGAGCGGCCGGCCGCGCTCGGCGGCACCCCGCGCGAGCCGCGGCACCAGCTCGGGGCGGTCGACGGACTCGACGACGTCGGCGTACCGCGCCACGGCGGCGGCCTTGTTCTTCTGCAACCCACCGATGAAGTGCCAGCGCAGGCTCAGGTCGGCACACTCGGCCTGCTTGGCCTCGGCCTCCTGGTGGCGGTTCTCCCCCACGTCGGTGACGCCGAGACCGGCGAGCAGGCGCACGTCGCTCGCTGGGAAGAACTTGGTGACGACGGTGAGAGCGACCTCGGCGCGATCGCGTCCGACGGCCGCGCACGCCGCGTCGATGCGGGCACTCGTCGCGTCCAGGCCGGCGCGCAGCTCGTCGACGCGGCTCATCGGATCCACACCAGCCCGGCGATCCGGCCCGACGCGACCCCGTCACGGCGGTAGGAGTGGAACCGGTCGTCCTCCAGGGTGCAGCCCGGCACCCGCTCGGAGGGTACGCCGGCGGCGGCCAGCTGGGCCTCGACGCCGGCGCCCAGGTCGAGGGCGGGCGTGCCCCAGGACGTCTCGGCGTACGTCGCCGGGACGGTGGCGGCGACCTCCTCGCGCATCGCGGCGGGCACCTCGTAGCAGCGCCCGCAGATGTGCGGGCCGATCCAGGCACGGATGTCATTGGCACCGAGCTCACGCATCCGCGCGACCGTGGCGGTGACGACGTCGAGCTCGACGCCGCGACGGCCGGCGTGCGCGGCGCCCACGACGCCTGCGGCGGGGTCGGCCAGGAGGACGGGGACACAGTCGGCGACCCGGATCATCAGCCCGGTCCCGGGCCGTGCGGTCACCAGCGCGTCGCCGTCGGGCACCTCGTCAGCGGGCCCGGCGAGCGGCTCGTCGACGACGGTCACCACCTCGTCGCCGTGCACCTGGTTGAGCCGCGCGAACGGCACGTCGGCGAGCTCGACGACGTTCGCGAGCGCGTCCGCGAAGCCGGGCCGCCTGCCCTGCAGGTCGAGCGAGGCGTCGGTGAACGCGACCTCGACCCGGGCCCCCTCCTGGGAGCCCGGGTCGAGCGACACACGGAATGCGAACACAGAACCTCGGGGAGCTACTTGAGGAAGTCCGGGATGTCGAGGTCGTCGTCGAAGTCGACCGACGGCGTCGACGGGGCCGACGGCGCCGGCTGACGTACGCCGACCGGCTCCGGCTCCGCGACGGGCTGCTCGGGCGCGGACTCGCGCACGGCCGTCGGGTTCTGCTCCTCGCGACGGGTGGCGGCGGCCGAGGCCACGGACCGGGTCTCCTCCTGCGCGGGCCGGCGCAGGGCCGTGCCCTCCTCGCGACGCTTCGGCAGACCGCCGTCGAAGCCGGCGGCGATGACGGTCACCCGCACCTCGTCACCGAGCGCGTCGTCGATGATCGTGCCGAAGATGATGTTGGCGTCGGGGTGCACCGCGTCGGCGACCATCGCGGCAGCGTCGTTGATCTCGAAGATGCCGAGGTCGGAGCCACCGGCGATCGAGAGCAGCACACCGTGCGCGCCGTCGATGCTGGCCTCGAGCAGCGGGCTGGACACGGCCATCTCCGCGGCCGCCACCGCACGGTCCTCGCCGCGGGCCGAGCCGATGCCCATCAGCGCCGAGCCGGCGTTGCTCATGACCGCCTTGACGTCGGCGAAGTCGACGTTGATCAGACCCGGGGTCGTGATCAGGTCGGTGATGCCGGAGACACCCTGCAGCAGGACCTGGTCGGCCTGGCGGAAGGCGTCCATGACCGAGACGTTGCGGTCCGAGATCTGCAGCAGCCGGTCGTTGGGGATGACGATGAGGGTGTCGACCTCCTCACGGAGGCGCTCGATGCCGTCGTCGGCCGACTTCTTGCGGCGGGCGCCCTCGAACTGGAAGGGCCGGGTGACCACACCGATGGTCAGCGCGCCGAGGCTGCGGGCGATCCGCGCGACGACCGGAGCACCACCGGTGCCGGTGCCGCCGCCCTCACCGGCGGTCACGAAGACCATGTCGGCGCCCTTGAGCACCTCCTCGATCTCCTCGGCGTGGTCGTCGGCCGCCTTGGCGCCCACGTCCGGGTTGGCGCCGGCGCCGAGGCCCCGGGTGAGCTCACGGCCGATGTCGAGCTTGACGTCGGCATCGCTCATCAGGAGGGCCTGGGCGTCGGTGTTGATCGCGATGAACTCGACCCCCCGCAGCCCGACCTCGATCATCCGGTTGACGGCGTTGACGCCACCGCCACCGATGCCCACCACCTTGATGATGGCCAGGTAGTTCTGTGCTGCTCCCACGGCGGCTCACCTCTCGCAATCTGTCCGTGTGTCTGATGTCTGTGTGTCGTGTCGGGGAAGACCTGGAGGCCTCAACTGTGACCCTCAGCCTGAGGGTTATAGTTATGTCAACCTCGTCGTGGTCACGACAGTAGGCAGCGCGGCGTACCAAAACCGGCAGACACGCCGACGGGCGTGGGTCGGCGGGGGTTTCTTGGCGCTTGTCGGGTGTTGCAACGGCCGACAAGCGCAGGAATCACCGGTCGACCGGGGATTCCTGCACCCCCAGGCTCAGCGGGTGGTGGGCAGCCCCGGCACCGACACGTCGATCGAGTGCGCCTTGGTCTTCAGCAGCGCCAGGAGGACCTTGGCCTTCGCGGTCGACTCCTCCGAGCTCCCCCACAGGACCTTCCGGCCGTCGCGCAGCGACAGTTGGATCCGGTCGATCGTGGCGACCTCGATGTGGTCGACGAGCTTGGCGACCTCCGGCGGAAGGGAGGCCGCGACCTTCGCCCCCTCAGCCAGCGCGTTCGCGTCGGCGGTCGCCCCGGTGTCGATGGCCGGCAGGGCGCCCGGGGTCTTCAGCCGGGGCATGAACGTGACGCCGGAGGCGTCGACCTGCACGTAGAACCGGCCGCGAGCGAGCACCGCGACCGGGGTGCGCTCGGTGACGACGATGCGGACGTCGTGCGGCCAGGAGCGGGAGACGTCGGCCGACTTCACGATGGCGAGCGCCTCGACGCGCTGCTGGATCGCCTGGAGGTCCTCGCGCGCCAGCGGACCTCCGGTGGGTACCTCGGCGGCGCCGAGCACCTGCTCCTTGCTGAGCTGCTGGATGCCTGCGACCTGGACACCCTCGGTGCGCAGCCACGGCGAGAAGTAGACGGCGTACACGGCGAAGCCGGCGAGGAGGAGTGCCACGACGGCGAGCAGGACGTAGCGCCAGGTCAGCCAGCGACGGCCCCACTGCCGGCGCTGGAAGCGTCGACGCGAGCTGTCCTGGGGCGACCGCGGCCGGCGCAGCTCAACCATCGGCGTGCTCCCGGCGCTCCAGCCCGGCGAGGATCTGTGGCGCCAGGGCCGTCACGTCGCCCGCACCGAGGGTCAGCACCACGTCGCCGGGACGCGCCTCCCCCACCAGCAGGGGTACGACGGCCGCCCGGTCCGGGACGAAGCCGACCCGGTCCGCGGGCAGCGGGACAGCCCCGGCCACGAGCGCGCCCGTGACGGCGGGGTCGGGGTCCTCGCGGGCGACGTACACGTCCAGCACGACGACCCGGTCGGCGGCGCCGAGCTCGCGCCCCATCTCCTCGCCGAAGATCCGGGTGCGGGAGACCAGGTGCGGCTGGAAGCAGACGACCAGCCGTCCGCCCGAGACCAGCGAACGCGCGGCCTCGAGGTCACCGCGGATCTCGCTGGGGTGGTGGGCGTAGGAGTCGTAGACCCGCACACCCGCCGCCTCGCCGATCAGCTCCATCCGGCGCTTGGCGCCGCGGTGCCGGCCGAGGCCGCGGATCAGCGCGGCGGGCTCGAGGCCGAGCGAGAGCCCGACGCCGAGGGCGTAGAGGGCGTCCTGCGCGTAGTGGCGGCCGGGGACGGCCAGCTCGACCGTGCCGAGGTCGGTGCCGTCGTACGCGACGGAGAAGCGGGTGCGGCCGGCCTCGACCGCGAGGTCGCTCCCGCGCAGCCGCGCGTCCGGGCCGAAGCCCGCCGTGACGTCGGCCAGCTCGCGCTCCTCGGCGATCGTCACCGGGGCCCGCTGCGCGAACTCGGCGAACGCGGCGTCGTACGCCTCCGCGCTCCCCCAGTGGTCGAGGTGGTCGGCGTCCACGTTCGTGATCACGCCGATCTCGGGCGTGTAGACGAGGAAGGCGCCGTCGGACTCGTCCGCCTCGACCACCGCGACGTCGTCGGCACCGAGCCGGGCGTTCGTCGCGAGGCTCTCGACCTCCGCACCGATCGCGAAGGTCGGGTCGAGCCCCGCCTCCTGCAGCGCCACCACCGTCATCGCGGTGGTGGTCGTCTTGCCGTGCGTGCCGGCGATCGCGACGACCCGCTTGCCCAGCAGCACCGACTGCAGGCCGGCCGAGCGCGGCCAGAGCCGCAGGCCCCGAGCGACCGCCTCCACGATCTCCGGGTTGTCCTCGCGGGCAGCGGTGGTGGCGACGACCGTGTCGACCGCGGCCACGTGCGCGGCGTCGTGGCCGACGTGCACCGTGATGCCCTCGGAGCGCAGTGCTTGCACGACCGCTGAATCGTTGGCGTCGCTGCCGCTGACGGGTACGCCGGCCTGGTGCATCAGCCGCGCGATGCCCGACAGGCCCGCACCGCCGATGCCGACGAAGTGGACCCGTCCCAGCCGGTCAGCCGGGAGGATCTCTGCCGGGACCGGGATCTTCACCGGCCGGCCGCCTCACGGATGATGACGGCCAGCTTGTCGTCGGCGTCGCGCGGCACCAGGTGGGCCGCGGCCCGGCCCATCGCCGCGAGCCGGCCCGGGTCGCCCGCGAGCAGCGGGACGGTGTCGGCGACGTAGTCGGCGGAGAAGTCGGCGTCCGAGCGGATGAGCGCTCCGCCCGCGTCGACCACCGGCTGGGCGTTGCGCGCCTGCTCGCCGTTGCCGATGGCGAGCGGCACGAAGATGGCGGGTACGCCGGTCGCGGCGGCCTCGACCACGCTGGACGCACCGGCCCGGCAGACCATCAGGTCGGCGGCCGCCAGCGCGTAGTCCATCCGGTCGACGAACGGCACGATGACGTACGGCGTCCCGCTCGGCGCCGGGGCGACCCAGTCGGGGTCCTCGGTGCCCTTCGGGCCGACGACGTGCAGCACCTGCACGCCCGCGGCGCCCAGCACGGGAGCCGCGCCGGCCACCGCTCGGTTGAGCCGCCACGCGCCCTGCGAGCCGCCCGTCACCACCAGGGTGGGGCGGTCGGGGTCAAGGCCGAAGAACGCGCGTGCCTCGGCCCGCAGCGCGGCCCGGTCGAGCGTCGAGATCATCCGCCGAAGCGGCAGGCCGACGTACTCGGCGTTCTTGAGGGGGGTGTCCGGGAAGCTGACGGCGACCCGGTCGGCGACCCGGGCGCCGACCTTGTTGGCGATGCCGGGCAGGGCGTTCTGCTCGTGCACCACCAGGGGCAGCTTGCGGCGCCGGGCGGCCAGGTAGGCCGGCATCGAGACGTAGCCGCCGTAGCCGACGATGACGTCGGGCTGGATCCGGTCGACGACCTCGAGGGTCGCCTTGACCGCACCGCGCAGCCGGGCAGGGACCCGGGCGAGGTCGGCGTTGGGCTTGCGCGGCAGCGGCACCGGCGGCACGAGCTCGAGCGGGTAGCCGGCCGCGGGGACCACGGTGTTCTCCAGGCCGCGCGGCGTGCCGAGGCACGTGATCTCGACGTCCGGGTCGAGCCGGCGCAGCGCATCGGCGGTCGCCAGCAGGGGCGAGGTGTGCCCGGCCGTACCCCCACCTGCCAGGAGAACCTTCAACGCGCCGCCTTCTGCTTGTCCCGGCGCTTCTGGGCCAGCGCGCGTGCCGCGGCCGGCTCGCGTCGGGCGAAACCGATCACCAGACCAAGTGCGGTCAGGGTGGGGACAAGGCTAGATCCGCCGTACGAGACCAGCGGCAGCGGGATGCCGATGACCGGCAGCAGCGCGAGCACCATGCCGATGTTGATCATCATCTGGCCGAGCAGCCACACCGCGATGCCGAAGCTCGCGTAGCGGATGAACGGGTCCTTGGTCTCGCGCGCGACGCGGATGATGGCGTAGGCGATCACAAGGAACAGGCCGATGACCAGCAGCGTGCCCACCAGTCCGAGCTCCTCGCCGAGCACGGCGAAGATGAAGTCGGTGTGCGCCTCGGGCAGGTTGCCCCACTTCTGCTGGCTGGCGCCGATGCCCTCGCCGAGGACGCCGCCGCGAGCCAGGGCGAACAGGCCGTGCACGGCCTGCCAGCCGGTCGAGTGGTACTCCGAGAGCGGGTCCGTGAAGTTCGTGAGCCGGGCCATGCGGGTCGGGTCCGTCGCCACGAGCGCGCCGGCGAGCAGGCCGACGCCGAGGATGGCCGCTCCGAAGATCCGGCCCGGCGCCCCGACCACCCAGAGCATCCCCGCGAGGATCGCGAAGAAGACCAGGGTCGTGCCGAGGTCGTCACCGACCAGCACCAGCCCCATGGCGATCGCCATGCCGGGGACCACCGGGATCACGATCTCGTGCAGCCGGGTCAGCCGGCGCTCCTTGATCGCGTAGATGTGCGCCGCCCAGATGATGAGCGCGAACTTCGCGATCTCGGAGGGCTGGATCTGCAGCGGGCCGAGGACCAGCCAGTTGGTGTTGCCGTTGACCGAGCGGCCCATCACCGCGGTGAGGCCGAGCAGGACCAGCGAGATCGCGAAACCGGGGTAGACCAGGCCGCGCAGCCACTTGAGCGACACCCGGGACGCGAAGTACGCGCACGGGATCGCCAGGAGCAGCCACATCGCCTGGCGCTCGACGACCGTGTAGGAGCTGCCGGTGTAGTGGAAGGAGTACACGCTCGACGCGCTCATCACCATGATCAGGCCGATGGTGAGCAGCAGCGCGACGGAGCCCAGCAGCAGGTAGTACGTCGTCAGCGGCCGCTCGAGCGCGGCCTGGGCCGACGCCACCCAGCGCGAGCGCGCGGGCGAGAGCCGGGACAGCACGGTAAGCCGGATCCCCTTGAACCGGGGCCGCTCGGGCGAGACGGCGGTGATGGCGATCCCCTCCGTTCGCGGTACGTCGTCAGCTGGTGTGCTCCCGGACCGCCGCCGCGAAGGCGTCGCCCCGTGCCTTGTAGTCGGTGAACTGGTCCATCGAGGCGCATCCCGGAGCCAGGAGCACGGTGTCGCCGGGGCGAGCGACCCGAGCCGCCTCCTCGACGACGCGCCGCATCAGGTCAGCACCGTCTACGGCATCAGTCTCGCCGGTGTCGACCACGATGATCGGAACATCCGGAGCGTGTCGCGAAAGCGCATCGGCGATCACGTCCCGGTCGCGGCCGATGAGCACAGCGGCCCGCAGCCGGCCCGCGACCTGCTCGACGAGCTCGTCGAAGGTCGCCCCCTTGGCCAGTCCACCGGCCACCCAGACGACGGGCTCGTACGCGAGCAGCGAGGACTGCGCGGCGTGCGGGTTCGTCGCCTTGGAGTCGTCGACCCAGGTGATGTCGTCGTGGACGGCCACGGTCGCGATCCGGTGCCCGTCCGGCCGGAACGAGCTCAGGCCCTCCCGGACGGCGGACCGGCTGATCCCGTGCGCCCGCGCCAGCGCCGCGGCCGCCAGCGCGTTCGCCACGAAGTGCGGCGCCGGGGAGTAGAGGTCGGCCACGGTGCACAGCTCGGCGGCACTGCGGTGGCGGTCCTCGATGAACGCCCGGTCGACCAGGATGTCCTCGACGACCCCGAGCATGCCGACGCCCGGCGTGCCCAGCGTGAACCCGATCGCCCTCGCCCCCTCGACGACGTCGGCCTCCTCGACGAGTCGTCTCGTCGCCGGGTCCTCGAGGTTGTAGACGCAGGCCCGCTCGACGCCCGTGAAGATGCGGCCCTTGTCGGCGGCGTACGCCGCCATGCCGGCCTCGCCGGGGCCGTACCAGTCCAGGTGGTCCTCGGCGAGGTTCAGCACCGCGGCGGCCTCCGCGGCCATCGAGTCGGTGTAGTGCAGCTGGAAGCTCGACAGCTCGGCGACGATGACGTCGTACGGCTCGGGGTCCATGACCGCCTCCGTGATCGGAAGCCCCACGTTGCCGGCCGCGACGCTGCGCAGCCCGGCAGCACGCATGATCGCGTCGAGCATCTGCACGGTCGTCGTCTTGCCGTTGGTGCCGGTCACGCACAGCCAGGGAGCCGGGTGCGCGGGGTCGCGCAGCCGCCAGGCGAGCTCGACCTCGCCCCAGACCGGGATGCCACGCTCCTGCGCCTGGACGACCAGCGGCGAGTCGGGCCGGAACCCGGGCGAGACGACGAGCAGGTCGACGTCGTCGGGCAGCGTGTCGGTCGCGGCGGAGCCGGACACGAAGACGGCGCCGAGGCTCTCCAGGAGCTCGGCCCGCTGCTGGATCGACGCGGCGACCGAGGCGGTCAGGACCGTGACGTCGGCGCCGAGGAACAGCAGGTTGTCGACCGCGGCGGCGCCGCTGGTGCCGAAGCCCGCAACCACGGCCCGGACGCCGGACCAGCTGTCGTCGCGGCCCAGGGTGAGCGGGCTCGTCACGCCTTCGCCACCCACTCCGCGTAGAACAGGCCGACGCCCGTGGCCACGCAGAGCACGGTGATGATCCAGAACCGGATCACGACCGTCACCTGCTCCCAGCCGAGCATCTCGAAGTGGTGGTGGATGGGGGCCATCCGGAAGATCCGTCTGCCCTTCGTGGCCTTGAAGAAGCCGACCTGGAGCATCACCGAGAGGGTCTCGACGACGAACAGCCCGCCGAGGATCACGAGCAGCAGCTCGGTGTGGGTGAGGATCCCGAAGCCGGCCAGGGCGCTGCCGAGGGCCAGCGAGCCGGTGTCGCCCATGAAGATCTTGGCCGGTGAGGCGTTCCACCACAGGAAGCCCACGCAGCCGCCGGTGATCGCGGCGGCCACGATGGCCAGGTCGAGCGGGTCGCGCACGTTGTAGCAGGCCGCGTGGCTCTCGCCGACGCCCAGCGGCCGCTGGCACCACTGGTTGTTCTGCCAGATGTTGATGAGCGCGTACGCACCGAAGACCATCGCGCTGGCCCCCGCCGCCAGGCCGTCGAGGCCGTCGGTGAGGTTCACCGCGTTGGAGAAGCCGGCGACGTACAGCCAGATCAGGGCGATGGTGAGGACCATCGGGATGCCGAGCCAGCCGATGTCGCGCAGGAAGGACAGGTGCTCCGACGCCGGCGTGACGCCCCGGTCGTCCTCGAGCCACGGCGAGAGCGCGAGACCCGCGAAGACGAGCGCGATGACGGTCTGGCCGACCATCTTGGCCTTGCTGCGCAGACCGAGGTTGCGCTGCTTGTAGATCTTGATGAAGTCGTCGAGGAAGCCCACCAGGCCCATGCCGACGAAGAGGAAGATCAGCAGCAGGGCGGAGGCGCTCGGCTCGCTCCAGGTGATCAGCTTGGCGACGAAGTAGCCCACGACCGCTGACAGGATGATCGCGACGCCGCCCATCGTGGGCGTGCCGCGCTTGGACTGGTGGGTGGTCGGGCCGTCCTCGCGGATCTCCTGGCCGTAGCCCAGGCGGGTGAAGTACGAGATCGCCGTGCGGGTGCCGAGAAGCGAGATCAGCAGCGCGATGCCCCCGCTGAGCAGGATCGCCTTCACCTGGGGGCCTCCTCGGACCGGTCGCTGCCTGGATCGTGCCGGGCGGACGCGAGCAGGTGCTCGGCGATCCACTCCAGCGCGGCGCCACGCGAGGCCTTGACCAGCACGACGTCCGCCGGACCGGCATTCTGCCGCAACCAGGTCAGTGCTTCCGAACGGCCGGGGGTGAGGACCACCTCGATCGGCGCTCCGGCGAGGTCGGCGGCCATCGGTGCGGCCGCCTCACCGACGACCACGAGGACGTCGATGCCGAGCTCGGCCGCGGCGCGTCCGACCGCGCGGTGCCCCTCCTCGTGCGCGGACCCCAGCTCGCGCATCTCCCCCAGCACCGCAACGGTACGCCGACCGGACCGCTGCCCCACGGCGACGAGTGCCTCGAGACCGGCCCGCATGGACTCGGGGTTGGCGTTGTAGGAGTCGTTGATCACGACCAGGCCGTCGGACCGCTCGGAGAGCTCCATCCGCCAGCGGCTCGCTGACACGGCCTGCGACAACGCCAGCGCGACCTCGTCCGGCCCGAACCCCGCGGAGACCGCCATGGCCGCGGCGGCCGTCGCGTTCGCGACCTGGTGGGCACCGATCTGGCGAAGCCGGACGGGGGTCCAGTGCGCGCCCTGGCGTCCGTCGTCGTACCCCAGCTCGAACCGGGGGCGGCCGAGCTCGTCCAGCTCCAGGTCGCGCCAGACGAGCATCCCGGCAGCACCGAAGGTCAGCACCGGGGCTGGGGTGCGGGCCGCCATCGCGGCCACGAGCGGGTCGTCCGCGTTGAGCACCGCGGTACCGTCCGCCGGCAGCGCCTCGACGATCTCCCCCTTGGCCCGGGCGATCGCCTCCTTGCCGCCGAACTCGCCGATGTGGGCGGTGCCGACGTTGAGCACCGCGGCGATCCGCGGCGGCGCGATGCCGCAGAGGTAGGCGATGTGACCGATCCCGCGCGCGCCCATCTCCAGCACGAGGAACCGGGTGCGCCTCGTGGCACCGAGCGCGGTCAGCGGGACGCCGAGCTCGTTGTTGTGGTTGGCGGCGGTCGCGACGACCGCGTCCGCGCCGGCGAGCGTGGAGAGCACGGAGGCCAGGTAGTCCTTCGTGCCCGTCTTGCCCTGCGAGCCGGTGAGCGCGACGACCGTGAGACCCGGCGCCAGGTCGTCGACGACGTGCCGGGCGAGCCGGCCGAGCGCGACGACCGGGTCGTCGACCACCACGGTCGGACGGTCGGTGGGGCGGCTGCCGAGCACGGCGTGGGCGTCGGCGACGTAGTCGTGACCGTCGACGCGCTCCCCCACGACGGCCACGAAGAGCCCGCCGGCGATGGCCTCCCGGCTGTCGACGTACGCCGGCGCGTCGACCACCAGGTCGGCGGGACCGTGCAGCACGCCACCCACCGCCTCGGCGATCGCGGCGAGGGTCATCGGGATCATCGGGCACCTCCCGGGATCTCCCGGAGCACCTCGCGCGCCACCTCGCGGTCGTCGAAGGGGTGCACCACGCCGTTGATCTCCTGGCCGGTCTCGTGGCCCTTGCCCGCGATGACGACGACGTCCCCGGCGCGCGCGTCGTGGAGGACCGTGGCGATCGCGTCGCGACGGTCACCGATCTCAGAGACCTCGGCCGCACCGTCCGCGGCACCGGCGAGCACCTCGGCGCGGATGTCGGCCGGCCGCTCGGTGCGCGGGTTGTCGTCGGTCACGACGACCACGTCGGCCAGGCGGGCGGCGATCTCGCCCATGAGCGGGCGCTTGCCGCGGTCGCGGTCACCACCCGCACCGATGACGATGATCAGCCGGCCGGCCGTCACGGGCCGCAACGTGGCGAGCACCGCCTCGACCGCGTCCGGCTTGTGGGCGTAGTCGACGAAGACGTCGAAGTCCTGACCCGCGTCGATCCGCTCCAGTCGTCCGGGGACTCCCCCGCCGGCGGCGATCCCGCGCGCGACCGCCTCCACGTCGAAGCCCGCCTCGGCCGCCGCGGCGACGGCTGCCAGGGCGTTGACGACGTTGAACTCCCCCGGGAGCGGTACGCCGGCGGCGACCCGCGCACCGTCCGGGGTCATGACCGTGAAGTCGGTGCCGTCCGCCCGCGGGTGGAGGTCGACCGCCCGCCAGTCGGCCTCGCCGGCGAGCGACAGGGTCCGCATCGGGATGGTGGCCTCGGCGGCGAGCCGCCGCCCGTGCTCGTCGTCGACGAAGGTCAGGCCGAGCCGGGCGCGCTCCGGCGTGAACAGCGACGCCTTGGCGGCGTAGTAGTCCTCGATGTCCTTGTGGAAGTCCAGGTGGTCGCGCCCCAGGTTGAGGAAGACGGCGACGTCGAACACCACGCCGTCGACCCGCCCCATCACCAGCGCGTGGCTGGAGACCTCCATCGCGCAGGCCTGCACCGACTCCTCGCGCATGACGGCGAACAGCCCGTGCAGGTCCGGCGCCTCGGGCGTGGTGAGGGCGGTCTTGACGTCCTCGCCGGCGATCCGGGTGCCGACGGTGCCGACGACGGCCGAGCGGATGCCCGCGGCCGTGAACCCGCCGTCGAGGAGCCGGGTCGTGGTGGTCTTGCCCTGGGTGCCGGTGACGCCGATCATCCGCATGGCACCGGCCGGATCGGCGTACACGGCGGCGCTGAGGACACCGAGCACCTCCCGCGGTCTCGGTACGACGAGCGCGGGCAACCCCGCCGCGGCCGCGGGCTCCGCGCCCTCGGCGTCGGTCAGCACCGCGACCGCGCCCGCGGCCACGGCCTGGGGCAGGAACGTGGCGCCGTGCGCGGTGGCGCCGGGCAGCGCGGCATAGAGGTCGCCCGGCCGGACGCGCCGCGAGTCCAGGCAGATGCCGGTGACCGCGACCTCGGCCGCCGGCGGCGCGACGCCCAACCGCGCCGCCAGGTCGGCCAGCGTGACGGGCTGCGGCCGACGCGGCCGGGTCGGGACGGTGTCCGGGCTCACCATTCGACGGGAATCTTGGACGCCTTGGCCCCGCTCGGCGCGACGCCGTAGCGAGCCAGGGCGTGCGCCATCAGCTTGGAGAAGACCGGGCCGGCGGTGCTGCCGCCGCCGCTGCCCGCGCGCGGCGACTTGATCACCACGTAGATGGTGAAGCGCGGGTTGTCGGCCGGCGCGAAGCCCGCGAAGGACACCGTGGTGCGGTCGTACTTCCCGGACGGACCGACCTCCTGGGCGGTGCCGGTCTTGCCGGCGACGACGTAGCCGGGCACCTGGGCGAGCGGCGCGACGCCGGCGTTCGGGTCGACGACCCGCTCCATCATGTGCGTCATCTTCTGGGCGGTCTGCGGGGCGATCACCTGCCGTACGGCGGCGTCGGCGCTGCCGACGGTCTGACCCGCGTCGTTGGTGGCCGCGCCGAGGACCAGGCTCGGTGCGATGTACTCGCCGCCGTTCGCGATCGAGTTGACCGCGCTGATCTCCTGCAGCGCGTTCACCGAGAGCGACTGGCCGAACGCGATCCGGTCCTTGATGCCCTGGGTCCACTGGCCCAGGCTCGGGAGGATGCCCGGCGACTCACCCGTGAGGCCGACGTCGGTGCGCTGGCCCAGGCCGAACTCGGTGAGGTAGTGGCGCATCAGGCCCGCGTTGAGGCGGGACGAGGCGAGCACCGTGCCGACGTTCGAGGACTTCGCGATGACGCCCGCGAGGGTCAGGTTCAGCAGCCCGTGCGGCCAGTAGTCGTGGATCGTGCGGTCCTCGACCTTGATCGCGCCCGGGACCCGCAACCGGGTGCCGGGACCGATGGACGGCTTGGCGTCCATGAGGGCGCTCAGGGTGAGCGTCTTCTCGACCGAGCCCGGCTCGTACACGTCGGTGAGCGCCGCCGAGCGGTAGAGGCTGTGGTCGTACTCCTTCGGCAGCGAGGCGTCGTACGTCGGGTAGTCGGCCAGCGCGAGCACCTGACCGGTCCGGGTGTCCATCACGATCGCGATGCCGGACTTCGCCGCCGCGCCGCGGACCGCCTGTTGCAGGACGCGCTGCGTGTAGAACTGCATGTTCGCGTCGAGGGTCGTGGTGAGGTTCTGGCCGTTCACCGGCGGGTTCGTGGTGTTGTCGCCGAGCGGGATCTCGTTGCCCGCGCCGACCTCGTAGCGGGCCGAGCCGTCCTTGCCGGACAGCAGGGTGTTGAAGTTCGCCTCGAGCCCGGCCAGCGGGTGCGCGGAGCCGTCGTCGTTCGGCGTACCGAGGAAGCCGACGAGGTTCGCGGCGACGTCCTTCTGCGGGTAGACCCGCAGCGGGTCGTTGTTCGTGAACAGCCCGCCCCAGCCGTGGCTGTCGGCGTCGGCGACCACCGCAGTCGCCTTGGCGGAGGGCACCTGGCGGTCGATGTAGACGAACCGGCTGTTCTTGGTGCGCAGCAGGTTGAGGGTGTCGAAGTAGTCGACGCCGAGCCGGCGGGTGAGGAAGGCGGCCAGCTTGCTGGCGTTCTTCGTCGTCATCGTCGGGTCCGCGACGATCATCAGGCCCGACGCCGACTGCGCCAGCGGCTGGCCGTTGCGGTCCAGGATCGAGCCGCGCGTGGCCGGCAGCACGATCGAGACGCTGCCCTCGCGGGCGGCCATGGCGGCGTACGAGCCCGGGTCGACGGCCTGCAGCTGGATCAGCCGCGCTCCGAAGATCGACAGCACGAACGCGATCACGAGGAACCCGACGCGCAGACGCAACCCCGGCGTCCCGCGACGCATGCCTCCGCGGCGCAGGTTGGTGCTCACTCCCCCAACCTAGGTCGTGGCGTCACCGATTCTTCGGGGGCACGCCGGTCCCGGCGTTCTTGGCGTTCGTGGGGCTCTTGGCGTCGGTGCCGGTCTTCGTGGTGGTCGTGCTCGTCGGCGGCACCGTCACCGTCACGGTCGCCACCGGGAAGCCGGCGGGCCGGGTTGCCGGCGCCTGGCGCAGCGGCAGACCCGGGCCCTCCGCCGGCGCGGGCGACCCGCTGATCTTCCCGGTCTGGTAGTCGAGGATGCCCGCGGCGCCGGTGGGCACGATCATGCCCATCCTCTGCGCCAGCCGGGCGATCCGCGCCGGGTCGCGCAGCGCGTCGAGCTGCAGCTGCAGCGCCTCCTGCTGGGCGTCGAGGTCGCGGGCCTGGTGGCTGAGCGCGGTCTCGCGGAAGGACGCCTGCTGCATGGAGGTGTTGAAGAAGAGCAGGCCGATGACGCCGCCGAGCAGCAGGGCGCTGATCAGCATCACGAACGGCACGCGGGGCGCGCGGACCGCCGTACGCCGTCGGGGTACGACGGTCAGGCGGGCCCGCTGCAGGGCGCGCTGGGCGACCCGCGGCGCGACGCGCGGGAGCCGGCTCGGGCTGGGGTTCGGTGCGGCGCTGCTCATCAGGCGACTCCCTTTCGGCGGGGCTGCTGCGGACGGATGCGCTCGATGGCGCGGAGTCGCACCGAGGCGGCTCGGGGGTTCTGGGCGATCTCCTCGTCGGACGCCTGCTCGGCGCCGCGGGTGACCAGGCGGAGGGCGGGCTCCTGCCCCTCCGGGACGAACGGGAGGTCGTCCGGCACGTGGCTGGCGGTGGCCGCCGCGAAGACCCGCTTCACCAGCCGGTCCTCGAGGGAGTGGTAGGACTCCACGACGACCCGGCCACCCACCGCGATCGCGTCGACCGCGGCCGGCATCGCGCGCTCCAGCACGCGCAGCTCGTCGTTGACCTCCATGCGCAGCGCCTGGAAGGTGCGCTTCGCGGGGTGGCCGCCGGTGCGCCGCGCCGGGGCGGGGATGGCGGCGTACAGCAGCTCGACGAGGCGGCCGCTGTTCGTGAAGGGCTCCTTGGCCCGCTCGCGGACGATCGCGTCGACGATGCGGCGAGCGTTGCGCTCCTCGCCGTACTCCTTGAGGATGCGGACCAGCTCGCGCGGCTCGTAGGTGTTGAGCACCTCGGCGGCGGTGATGCCCGCGTCGCCCATCCGCATGTCGAGGGGCGCGTCCACGGCGTACGCGAAGCCGCGCTCGGGCAGGTCCAGCTGCATCGAGGAGACGCCGAGGTCGAACAGGAAGGCGTCGACGCTCGGCAGGCCGAGGTCGCGCAGCACGTCGGGGATCTCGTCGTACACGGCCTGGACACCGGTGAAGCGGTCGCCGTACGTCGCGAGCCGCTCACGGCTCATCGCCAGCGCCTGCGGGTCGCGGTCGATGCCGATCACCCGGGCGAGCGAGCAGCGCTCGAGCACGGCCTCGGTGTGGCCGCCGAGGCCGAGCGTGCAGTCGACCATCACGGCGCCGTCGTGGTCGAGGGCGGGCTCGAGCAGGGCCACGATCCGGTCCACCATGACCGGCACGTGGTGCGCGTTCGCCATCGCCCTCGACCCTTACCCAGAAGTGCTTGGAACTGCAGATGAGATGAGCGGATCCGTAGGACCGGATCCCGGTCCGCTCCCTGGCTCTGGTGCCGCCTGGGACCGGGGAAGGTGTTCCAGGTGACGAGGTGCGGTGCGCGCCTGGTGCCGGGGAAGTGACCCCAGGGGTGCGCCGCGTGAGGTGGAAGCGGCCCGAGATCGGGCCCTGCGGATCCGCTGTGGACTTGTGGTGCGGTCTCGCCGAGCTCGACCGCCGGTGGTTCTGATCAGTCGTCGTCGTCCTCGTCGAGGTCGGCGAACTCCTCCAGCGCCGCCGCCTGGAACTCCCGCCACTTGTCGGGGTTCCAGATCTCCAGGCGGTCCCGTACGCCGATGACCACGACCTCGCGCTCGAGGCCGGCGTACTCCCGCAGGTTCGCCGGAACACCGATCCGGCCCTGCTTGTCGGGGATGGCCTCCTCGCCACCCGCGAACAGCACGCGGGCGTAGCTGCGAGCAGCGCGGTTGGTCATCGGCCGGGCAGCTGCCCGCTCGGCCTCCGCGGCGAAGACGTCGCTGGGCCAGACGACGAGGCAGTTCTCCTGTCCCTGCGTCACCACCAGGCCCCCCGCCAGTCGTTCCCTGAATTTCGCGGGGAGGAACAGGCGGCCCTTCTCGTCCAGCTTCGGCGTGTAGGTGCCCATGAAGAGCATCCCGGCACCCCCTGCTGACCTGGTCAGGCTCCTTGTTCCTCCACTTTCCCCCACACTACTCCACTTTCCTCCACCGTCAACCACCTTCCTCCCCGTGTCCCCACCCCGCTCCCCCACGCGATTCCCCACCGCGTTCGCGGTCCCGGGCGAGGTGCGGTGACGTAGGTTGGCGGCGTGGGAATCGCCGATCGGAACGCGGGAGAGACGGTCACTGCGGTGGCCGAGGTGGCACAGCGGATCCGCACCAACGTGGAGCGTGTGATCGAGGGCAAGAGCGAGGCCGTGACGGCCGCCCTGGTCGTGCTGCTCGCCGAGGGCCACCTGCTGCTGGAGGACGTCCCCGGGGTCGGCAAGACGATGCTCAGCAAGGCGCTGGCCCGCAGCATCGACGCCACCGTGCGGCGCATCCAGTTCACGCCCGACCTGCTGCCGTCCGACGTCACCGGGGTGTCGGTCTACGACCAGGCGACGCGCGAGTTCGAGTTCCGCCCGGGCGGCGTGTTCGCGAACATCGTGATCGGCGACGAGATCAACCGCGCCTCCCCCAAGACCCAGTCGGCGCTGCTGGAGTGCATGGAGGAGCGCCAGGTCACCGTCGACAACCAGACCTACCTGCTGGAGTCGCCGTTCATGGTGATCGCGACCCAGAACCCGATCGAGATGGAGGGCACCTACGCGCTGCCCGAGGCCCAGCGCGACCGGTTCCTGGCGCGCGTCTCGATCGGCTACCCGGTGCCGGCCGCCGAGCTGGCCATGCTCGACAGCCACACGGCCCTCAACCCGCTCGACGACCTCGAGCCGGTGACCGACGCGACCGAGGTCCGCAAGGTGATCGCCCTCGTCGGCCAGGTGCACGTCGCGCCCGCCGTGCAGGAGTACGCCGTCGCGCTCACCTCCGCGACGCGGAGCCACCCGGACCTGCTCCTGGGTGCCTCCCCCCGCGCGACGCTGCACCTCGTGCGCGCCGCCAAGGCGTACGCCGCCCTGCACGGCCGTGACTACGTGCTCCCCGACGACGTCCGCACCCTGGCCCAGCCCGTGCTCGCCCACCGGCTGCTGCCCAGCGCCGAGTCCGCGGCCGGCGGCCGTTCAGTCGCGGCGGTGCTCGACAGCATCACCGCATCCGTGCCGATCCCCGGCGCCTGACCCGAGCCGGCCGTCGTCATGCCCGCGTCCCGAGCCTCCTGGCCGAGCCTGACGCTGCGCGGCCGGGCGTTCGCGGCCGCCGGCGCGACGATCCTGGTGTCCGCCGTCGTGGTGGGGCAGGACACCCTGGTCCGCATCGGCGCCCTCGTCCTCGTCCTGCCCGTCCTGTCCTGGCTGCTCATCGGGTTCCGCCGCCAGGACGTCAGCGCCCGGCGACTGGTCACCCGGCCCGTCGTACCCGCCGGGTCCGCGACCACCGTCGACCTGCTGGTCACCAGTGCCGGTCGCGACACCGTCGAGGTCGAGGACCAGATCCCCTACGCGCTGGGCAGCCGCCCGCGGTTCGTTCTCGACAGCACGCCCGACGAGCAGCGGATGCAGTACAAGGTGCGCTCGGACGTCCGCGGCAAGTACGTGCTGGGCCCGCTCGCGACCCGGGTGACCGATCCGTTCGGCCTCATCGAGCTGCGTCACGTGGTCCCCGGCACGGCGTCGGTGATCGTCACGCCCCGCGTCGTACCGCTGCCCGCGATCGTCCTCGGCGGTGGTCGCACGGGCAGCGGCGAGCGCTCCATGCCCCACATCGCGGCGGGCTCCGCCGAGGACGTGACCGTGCGCGAGTACCGACGGGGCGACGACCTGCGCCGCGTCCACTGGCGCAGCTCGGCACGCGTCGGCCAGCTGATGGTGCGCCGGGAGGAGCACCCGTGGGAGGCCCGGGCGACCGTGCTGCTCGACAACCGGATCGGCGCGCACGCCGGACGCGGTCCGAGCAGCAGCCTGGAGACCGCGATCATGGCCGCCGCCTCGATCGCGGTCCACCTGGACGCGCGGGGGTACGCCGTCCGGCTGGTCACCGCCGACGGACCCGCCGGCCCGGACGCCGAGCCCGTGTCGGTGCTGCTCGAACGTCTCGCCGTGGTCGGCCGGAGCTGGCGGGCCGACCTCGACACCGTCTGGTGCGGCGAGTCCGCCCGGGTCGGCAACGTGGTCGCGGTCCTCGGCGCCGTCGCGGCGCGCGACACGACTGCCCTGCGCCGGATCCAGCACGCCTCGGGGCGTGCGGCGGCGATCGTGGTCGACGTCGGCCAGTGGGAGGGAGCTCCGCAGACCGGGACGTCCGCCCACGAGACGTTGGACGCCATCGGGTGGCGGATCGCCGGCGTGGGCCGCAGCGGCACGCTGGACCAGGCGTGGCGCGACCTCGACGTCCGCGCGAGGGCCGCCCGATGAGACCGGCGCTGTCCGCGTCGGCGGGCACGTTCGCCGTCGGGCTGGTCGGTGCGGCGACGGCATGGCTCGCGCTGACCTCGTGGCGGGGCCTGGTGACGTACCCGTCGGAGTACCTCTGGATCGGTGGCGCGCTCGGCCTGGTCCTCGCCGTCGTCGGCGCCGCCACGACCGGAAGGATCGCCCGTGGGGCGGCGATCGCCCTCGATGCCGTCGTCTGCATCGAGGTGGTCAGCTGGACCGCGACGGGCCGGGTGCTGCCCGTGCACCCCGACGCCCTCGCCGATGCCGTCCACGCCGCCGCGACGTCGGCCAACGTGAACCGGGTGCCGATCAGCCATGCCGACCCCAGCGTCACGCCGCTGCTGGTGCTGGGGGCCGCCGGGACGCTGTTCCTGGTGCAGCTGCTGGCGGTCCGCCTGGGCCGGGCCCCTCTCGCCGGGCTCGCGGTGCTCGCCGTCTTCGCGCTGCACGCTGGCTTCGTCGGTCTCGGCGCCAACACCGGGTCGTTCGTCGGCGCGGCCGCGGGGTTCCTGCTGCTGCTCGTGCTCGACGCGCACGCCGGTCGCCAGCGCTGGAACCGCCCGGACACCTCTGCCCGGCCGGCCCGGCCGAGCGGGCTGCTGCGCAGCCTGGGCCAGGCGTCACCGGTGGGCGGCGTCGCGATCGCCGTCGCGGTCCTGATCGGCGCCACGCTCCCCGTCCCTCGCAACGGGCTGTTCGACCTGTCCGGCGCCGATGGTCCCGCGGTGACGATCCACAAGCCGGTCGTGGACATGCGCAGCGAGCTGGACACCCAGAACGACATCCCGCTCATCGACGTCACCACCGAGGAGCCGAACCCCGGCTACCTCCGGATCGGCGTGCTCAACAGGTTCACCGGTGCGGAGTGGTCCAGCGGTGATCGCAACGTCTCCCCCGACCGGGTCGCGGACGGCCCCGTGCCGCTGGGGCCCGGGATCTCCCACGAGCTGGGCGGCACCGACTACTCGCTGCTGGTGCACGCCCTGCCCGCGTTCGACTCGACGTGGCTGCCCACGGCGTACCCCATCTCCCGGATCACCGCGGACGGCGACTGGCGCTGGGACCCCGCGACGATGGACTTCGTGGCGGCCGGGCACACCAACGCCGCGGACGAGACGTACTCGATGACGACCAAGGTGCTGGACTACGGCACGGACGGACGGTTCTTCCGCGACGCTCCCGCGCACAGCTACCCCGATGAGGACATCTACGTGCCGCCGAGCGTCTCGAGCTTCGTGCGCCAGCTCGCCGCGCAGGTCACCGCGGGCAGCACCGACGACTACGAGCGCGCGCTCCTGCTGCAGGCGTTCTTCCGGACCACCGGCCACTTCACCTACAGCGTCCACCGCGCCCCGCAGGGCACCGACGGCCAGGTTCTCGACACGTTCCTGCGTCGCGGTCCCCAGGGACGCATCGGCTTCTGCCAGCAGTTCGCCTCGGCGATGGCCATCATGGCGAGGATCGTGGGGATCCCGGCCCGCGTGGCCGTCGGTTTCCTCACGCCGCAGCAGATCGGCCCCAGCGAGTACGAGTACTCCTCCCGCGACCTCCACGCGTGGACCGAGCTCTACTTCGCCGGGGCGGGCTGGGTGCGGTTCGAACCGACCCCGTCGTCGAGGGCGCCGCACCCGCCGGGGTACTCCACGGTGCCGGTGGCCCTGCCGACCGACAACGGAGGCCCGCTGGGTGGACCCAGCTCACAACCGACGGCGACGCCCGGCGGGGAGCCGTCCGCCCTGCCCGGCGCCCCGGCGCCGTCCTCGAAGCCGCGGCAGCTGCCCGGCGGAGGCGCCGCGGCCCAGCAGGGCCACACGACCACCTGGGTCCTCGGCGTGCTCGCGGGCATCCCGGTCGTGGCGGTGCTCGCGCTCGTCGTGGTCGCCGCGGCGCGCCGCCGGCGGCGCGCGCAGCGGCTGGCCGGTGATCCCGACGAGATCTGGGCCGAGCTCAGGGCCACCGCGATCGACCTCGGGGTGGTCTGGCCCGACGGCCGCTCTCCCCGGGAGACCGGCCGGGCCATCGCCGCGCACCTGACCAAGGGCGGTCGTCGGGTCGACCCGGACGTGCTCGCGGCCCTCGACGAGCTCGTGCTCAGCGTCGAGGAGCTGCGCTACGGCTCGAACGCGCGCAGCGTGGCGGTCGCAGCCCGCCGCGACCTCGGTGCCCGGGCCGCGGCGGTCGTGCGGGACCTCGAGGAAACCGCCACCCCAGCACAGCGGCGGCGGGCGCGATGGCTCCCGCGGAGCCTGAGGGCCTGAGGGCCTACCAACCACCCCGGGCGGCAGTGCGGCGCCGCCGGCGCCGGTTGCCGAGCCCGCGAGGAGCGATCCCGGAGGAAGCGACGAAGGAGCGACCGGAGGGTCGCTCCTCGCGGGTGAGGCAAGGCGCCGACAGCGGCGACGCGCTCGGCCTACTACCAGCCACCCAGGTCGCGACGGCGACGCCAGCGGGTGCGCATGGTGTCCATGAACGCGCTGCGGCCACGGGGACGGCGGTTGCGACGGCCACCGTCGACGACGCCGAAGCCCGACGGGTGGTGACGACGGCCGGGCGTCTCGCCGGCGAAGGCCGCCGGCCCGACCCGCTGACCGCGGAGCGCAGCGAGACCCAGGGTCGCGGCGCCGAGCATGATGACGAACCCGCCGATGCCGATCTGCCAGTAGTGCGTGATCACCCCGGCCATCAGCACCGCGATGCCCACGACCAGCCCGAGGGCGGCGACGAAGGCGTTGCGGCGGGCGGCGTTGCGCATCGTGGTGCCGCGCAGGGTGGAGGCGAACTTGGGATCCTCCTCGGAGAGGGCGCGCTCCATCTGCTCGAGCAGTCGCAACTCCTCTTCCGAGAGTGGCACTGGAACCTCCGCACTCCTGATGAACCCCGCCGCGCGACGTACGTGCACGTCGGCCTTCACTCAAGTGTAGGCAGGCGCGCCGGAGACTGGTAGGGAAGGCTGGACATTTTGTGATCCCCACCGCACCGGTGATGTCACAGGAGGCTGGCGGGTCGCACGGCGCCGGATCCGAACCGGCCCGACGCGCGATCGACCGCCCGGTCGACCTCGGGCCACCCCGGGTCGCGCTCGCCGAACGAGAGCTGTCTGCCGAGCTCGGGCCGGGCCTGCTCCAACCGCTCCAGCCGTACGCCGAGCAGCCGGATCGCGCGGCGGCGGTGGGCCGGCCCCTGCTGCTCCAGCAGCAGGTCGAGGAGCGCGAGCGCGGCGGCGTACACGTCCCGGGTGACGTCGGTGGGCTCGCGCAGCGTGCGGGACCGGGACACGGTGACGAAGTCGCTGAACCGCACCGTGATCGCGACGACCCACCCGACCTTGCCTGCCTTCCGAGCACGGGCGGCGACGCGAGCGGCGAGGCGGAGCAGCTCGCGCGCCATCTGCGCACGGTCGCGGATGTCGACGGCGAGCGTGTGCTGGGATCCCATGCTGCTCTCGGGCTCACCCTCGCCGAAGCCGAAGGTGCCCGCACCCCCGGAGGTGAGGTGGTCGCGGTCGTCACCCCAGGCCAGGTGGTGCAGGACGCGACCGAGGTGGTTGCCGACCATCCGCTGCAGGTCCTCGACCGGCACCCGCGCCACCTCCCCGACCGTGGTCAGGCCGAGCCGGTGCAGCCGGCGCCGGGTGGCTTCGCCGACGCCGTACAGGACACCCACGTCCAAGGGGTGCACCTCCGCGACGAAGCGCTCCGGGGAGAGCATGAGCACTCCGTCGGGCTTGGCCCGCCGACTGGCGAGCTTCGCCACCGAGACCGCCGCGGCGATGCCGACCGAGCAGGTGATGCCGTGCTCGGCACGGACGCGGGAGCGGAGCCGGTCGGCGATCAGCTCCGGCGGGCCGAGCAGCCGGACCGCGCCGCGGACGTCGAGGAACGCCTCGTCCAGCGAGACCACCTCGACCACCGGCGTGACCGTGCGGAAGGTCTCCATGATCGAGCGCGAGACAGGCACGAGCAGGTCGAAGTCGGGCGACATGACGAGGGCGTGCGGGCAGAGCCGGCGGGCATCGGTGCCGGACATGCCCGAGCGGACGCCGTACGCCCGGGCCGGGTAGTTGGCCGACAGCACCACGCCGCGGTGACCGCCGCCGATCACGACGGGGACGTCGTGCAGCTCGGGACGGTCGCGGATCATCACCGACGCGTAGAACGCGTCCATGTCGACGTGGAGCAGGTGCAGCAACGCCTCGCCGAAAGAAGCCTCCTGGTCCTCCGAGAGACGTCTTTCGGAGGGCCACAACCCTTCTTTCGCGACCGGAGGCGGCATCACGCCGCCCTCGGGTCAGCGAGCGAGCACGTGCAATTGGGCCGCCAGGGGGAGGTACTCCGGGCGCGCGGCGACGGCGCGCTCGAGCTCGGCGAGGGCGGCGGGGCCGCCGGGCTCCTGGTCGATGAGCGCGCCGGGCACCAGGTCGGTGAAGACGCGGACCGCGTGGACCGCCTCCACGGTGAAGCCGGCGCCGGTGAGCAGCAGGTCGACCTCCTCGCGGGTGAACCGCCGACGGCCACGGATCGCGTCGCCGGCGGCGAGGTCGTCGAGGATCCCGCGGGCCTGGCCGAACTGGCCGGACATGGCCTTGGCGATGACGGCGGCGTGGGTCTGGGCGACGAGCAGGCTGAGCAGGCCACCGGGCCGCAGGACCTCGCGGATCGACGCGAGGGCACGCGCCGGGTCGACCACCTCCAGGACGCCGTGGCACAGCACCACGTCGGCGCCGGCCGGGCCGACGATGCCGGCCAGCTCGTCCACGTCGCCCTGGTGCCCGACGACGCTGACGCCCGCCTCGCGTGCTCGGCGCCCGAGGGCAGCGAGCGCGTCGGGGCTGGGGTCGACGACGGAGACGCGGTGGCCCATGGCCGCGAGCCGGACCGCCGAACCGCCGGTGCCACCGCCGATGTCGACCACCTCGACCGGCGACGTGCCGAGTGCCTGCTCGAGCCCGTCCCAGACGACCACGGTGCGCGGGGAGACCGCCGCGGGCTGTGCCGATGCCATGTCCCGAACACTAGGGGATGCCTCTCGAATCGGCGCCGTCGCGAGCGTCGCCCCGTGCGTGCGATGGCAAGGCGGAGGAGGGAGCCGGGCCGGAGGCCCGGCGACTGACGACAACGAAGCCAGCGTGCGCGCGGGGCGGCGCGCAGCAGGCGTCCGATTCGAGAGTCATCCCCTTGAGGGTGTCTTCCTCCGTGGCGACGTCAGCCCGCCGCGCGCCCCGCGAGCCGGTCCCCCACCGAGACGTGCGGGGTGAGGCCCAGGGCGTGCTCGACCACCGCGAGGAAGCGGTCGGCGTCGCGGACCAGGTCGTCGGCCTCGCGCTCGGTGACCGCGCGCGAGGATCCGGCCTCGGCCGCGGCCCGCTTGGCGGCACCCGCCGCGAAGAAGCGCGCCCACTCCTCCATCTCGGGGGCGACCTCGGCGAGCAGCACCCACGCGTTGCGCTGCTGGCGGCGCTTGGCCGGCTCGGGCCGGGCGCGGGCGGCGAGCAGAGCGGCAGCGGCCCTCAGCGCCGAGACGTGCGCGCACGCGTAGCGCGTCGCGACGTCACGAGCGGTGACCGCCTCGCTGAGGGATTCTGCCGACCGCATCAGGTAGGAATGGGTCGTCGCCGGCAGCATCATCGCCGCCCCCTTCCGCGGTGGTCGCACCGCCGCCTTGATCGATGTTCGAACGTTTGTTCGATACGACCAAGGTACAGCCCCCGACCGACACGACGTCAAGAGTCGGCGTCGACCAGCACCCCTTCCGCCGGTTCGCGCCGCTGCAGGTACGCCCCCACGGTGGGGTGCCACAGCAGCAGGAGCGCCACCGCGTCGAGCGCCGCCGACACGGTCAGGGCGCACTGCACGGAGACCGGTGGTGCCGTCCGCATCACCGCGAAGGATCCCAGGAACACACCGGCGGCGACCACGCTGAGCGCCCAGCGGGTCCAGGCCTGCGCGCGGCGCAGCATCCAGACCAGGAGCAGCACGGTCAAGGCGACGAAGCCGTAGAGGACGAGCACAACAGGCACGAAGGAGACCGGTCGGATGGTCCGGTCCGTCGGGTGCAGGGGTGCCCAGGCGTCGGCGATCTGGTGGCGGCGTACGACGACGAGGACCGACACGACCAGGCCACCCACGACGATCGCCCAGAACAGCCGGCTGACGAGCTCGACGGCGTGCGGCCGCTCGCTCTCGGTCTTCATCGTTCCTCCTCGATCACGCTCGATCACGCTCGATCACGCTCCGTGACGCCGGTGCGCGGCCGATAGGGTCGAGCACATGTCCGCCGAGCACCCGTCCGTCGCCCGCTTCCGCACGGCGCACCAGGACCTCGGCGGAGCCGGCCGGATCGTCATTCTGCCCGACTCGGTGCACACGGCGGCGCTCGCGGCCGAGGCGCTCGGCTGCGAGGTGGGCGCGATCGCGAACAGCCTGCTGTTCGAGGCCGACGGCGCGCCGCTGCTGATCCTGACCTCCGGCGCACACCGGGTCGACACCGCGAAGGTCGGCGCCGAGCTCGGCGTGGCGCTGCGCCGCGCGAAGCCGGACTTCGTCAGGGAGCACACCGGCCAGGTCATCGGCGGGGTCCCGCCGATCGGTCACCCCGCGCCGGTCCCGACGTACCTCGATCCCTGGCTGGCGCGCCACGACGTGGTGTGGGCGGCTGCCGGGCACCCGGCGGCGGTCTTCTCGACGTCGTACGACGAGCTGCGACGACTCACCGGCGCGACGCCGCTGGACGTGGAGTAGGAGAACCCCGAAGAGATGGACGTCGTCATCGTCGGCGGGGGGCTGGGCGGCATCGCGACCGCGGCCCGGCTCGCCAAGCTCGGCCACGCGGTCACCCTGCTGGAGGCGTCGGCCGAGATCGGTGGCGCGCTGCGGCCCGTCGAGCAGGACGGCTTCCGCTGGGAGGGCGGCCCGACCTCGACGCTGCTGCCCGCGGCCCTGCGCGACCTGTTCCGCAAGAGCGGGCGGCCCCTCGAGGCCGAGCTCGGCGGCGAGCTGGAACCGCTCGAGACACTCCGCGAGCACCGGTTCGCCGACCAGACCTCGATCGCCCTTCCGGCCGGCTCCCGATCGGCCCAGGCGGCCGCCTTCGACGCCCTCGGTCCCGGCCTCGGGGAACGGTGGAACCGCCACGTCGACCTCTACGAGGCGGTCTGGGACCTCCTGCGCAGGGAGTACGTCGAGAAGCCGTGGGACCCGTCCGGCAAGGACACCGTCCCGCGCGACCTGGCCAAGCTGTTCGACATCCGGGACACGATGCACCGCCGGTTGCGGGCCGACTTCCGCGACGAGCGACAGGCCCTCGTCGCAGGCCACCCGCTGGTGGCCGCCGGGCACGACCTGCGCAACGTCCCGCCGTGGATGGGCGTGGGCGTCTACCTGGAGCAGTGCTTCGGCGGCTGGCGGGTCCCCGGCGGCTTCGCGCGGCTGCTGGAGCTGCTCGAGGCGCGGCTCGCCAAGCGCGGCGTCGCGGTGTGCACCCGGACCGAGGTCGCCGACCTGGTCGTCCGCGACGGCCGGGTCGTCGGTGTCGCGCTGGGCGACGGCACCGAGGTCGAGACCGACGCCGTGGTGGTGGCGATCGACCCGCGACGGCTCCCCACGCTGGCGCCGCTCGTGGAGCGCACGATGCCCGCGATCCCGCCGGTGATCGCGCACGTGGGCGTCGAGGGCGAGGTCGACCTGCCGCACGAGCTCGTGCTGCACGCCGATCCCCTGCTCGTCGTACGCCGCGGCCTGGCTGCTCCGTCCGGGCACACGGCGCTGACCGTCCACGCGCGGGGCAAGATCGCCGAGGACGTCGTCACCGCCCTGTCGCGGCACGGCATCGACCTGCGGGAACGGGTCGTGAGCCGGGTCGACCTCAGCCCGCGCGACCTGGTGCAGCAGTGGCGGGGATCGCCGTACGGCGTGCTCTGGCAGGGCCGGCGCACGGTCCGCGACCGGCTGGGCCCGCGCACCCCCATCGGCGGCGTGTACGTCGCCGGGGCGCACACCGCGCCGGGCGCGGGCGTGCCGTTCGTGGCGCAGTCCGCGGCGCTGGTGGCCCAGCTGATCGGCGACTGACCCTGACGGGCCGAGTGGCTCAGGCGGTGATCTGGAGCTTCTCGAAGATCTCCAGCGTCGCCTTGGAGCGGTTCAGGGTGTAGAAGTGCAGGCCGGGCGCGCCGCCCGCGAGCAGGTCGTCGCACAGCTGCGCGGCGAGCTCGATGCCCGCGGCGCGCACCTGCACCGGGTCGTCGCCCGCGGCGGTGATCGCCCGGATCACGTCGTCCGGCACGGAGGTGCCGATCAGCTCGCCCTGCCGCTGGATCGCGCCGAGGTTCAGGATCGGCATGATGCCCGGCAGGATCGGCATGTCGACGCCACGGGCGCGGACGCGCTCGACCAGGTCGAAGTAGTCCTGGGCCCGGAAGAACATCTGGGTCACCGCGAACTCCGCACCGGCACGGGCCTTGGCCACGAGCACGTCGGCGTCCTTGTCGAGCGACTCGGCGCTCGGGTGGCCCTCCGGGAAGGCGGCGACACCCACCCGGAACTCGCCCCGCGAGCGCGCCAGCTCGACCAGCTCGACGGCGTAGTTGAGGCCGCCTTCGGTCGGGGTCCACTCGGCACGCGGGCCGGCCTGCGGGTCGCCGCGCAGCGCCATGACGTGGAAGACGCCCGCGGCGGCGTAGGCGTCGAGGATGCCCTGGAGCTCCTCGCGGGTGTGGCCCACGCAGGTCAGGTGGGCCATCGGCGTCAGCGACGTCTCGCTCGCGATCCGGCCGGTGATGGTGACGGTCTTGTCGCGGGTGCTGCCGCCGGCGCCGTACGTCACGGAGACGAAGGTGGGTCGGTAGGGCTCGAGCGCGCGGATCGCGTCCCACAGCTGGGTCTCGCCGGCCTCGTCCTTGGGCGGGAAGAACTCGAAGGAGAACGATCGCTCGCCGCTCTTGATGAGCTCACCCAGTGAACGTCCACGTCCCGCAGTCATGGGCCGAAGTGTAAAGGCGACCACTAGGGTGACGGACGTGACTGACGAGGCGTGGGATCCGGCGTACTTCCGGGGCCGGGTGCAGGGCGAGCTGGACGCGTTCCTCGCCGAGCAGGCCTCGCGCCTGGAGCCGCTCGGGTCCGACGCCGACCGGCTGCTGGCCGAGGCGCGGGCCGTCGTCTCGGGAGGCAAGCGCTTCCGGGCCGCCTTCTGCTTCTGGGGGTACGCCGCCGTGGCGGGCCGCCCGACCGGTGACGCCGAGCGCCCCGTGCTGCGCGCCGCCGCCGCGCTGGAGCTGCTGCACGCGAGCGCGCTCGCGCACGACGACCTCATGGATGCCTCCGACACCCGACGCGGCCGCCCCGCCACGCACCGCGGCTTCGAGGCCGAGCACCGGGGCGTCGGCTGGCGCGGCGACCCGGAGCAGTACGGGGCGGCCGCCGCGATCCTGCTCGGCGACCTGCTGCTGTCCTGGGCCGATGAGCTGGTCCGCCGGTGCGGCCTGGGCTGGGACGTCGTCGGTCCGGCCCTCGACGTCTTCGACCTGTGCCGCTCGGAGGTCATCGCCGGGCAGTTCCTCGACGTCTCGGTGCAGGCCCGCGGCCACGCGTCGGTGGACGAGGCGATGACGGTGCTGCGCTACAAGTCGGCGAAGTACTCCATCGAGCGGCCGCTCCACGTCGGCGCCTCCCTCGCCGGCGCCGACCCGGTCACGCTCGACGCGCTCACCCACTTCGGGCTGCCCCTGGGCGAGGCCTTCCAGCTGCGCGACGACCTGCTCGGCGTCTTCGGAGACCCGGCCACCACCGGCAAGCCGGCGGGCGACGACCTGGTCGAGGGCAAGCGGACCCTGCTGGTCGCGCACGCCCTCGCCTCCGCCTCCACCGCCGACGCGGCCACCCTCGACGAGGCGCTCGGCACCGACCTCTCCCCCACCCAGGTCGACGAGCTGCGCCGCATCATCGACGCGTCGGGGGCGCGGGCCCGGGTGGAGGCCACGATCACCGAGCTCGCCGACCAGTCCCTCGCGGCCCTGGACGCCGGCCGGGCCACGGGCTGGGACGCGGCCGCCTGCGACGCGCTCGCACAGCTCGCCTCGGCGGCGACCCAGCGCGCCTCCTGATCCGCGTCGTACCTGACGAACGCGTTGGGTTTCTGGTCGGAAACCAACGCGTTGGTCAGGTGCGACGGAGGGTCAGAGCGGCAGGGCGGCGTCCGTGGGGCCGTCGCCGAGGAGGACCACCTCGAAGCCGGGCTGCTCGGTGGTCCGGTCGGCGAGCACCAGCAGGAGGCGGCGCAGGTCCGGCGGGTGGGCGCCGGCGAGGGTGCCCCAGCCCTCCCAGACCAGCACCGTCGGTCCGGGCAGGTCGAGCAGGCAGTCGTGGAGGCCGTCCAGGCTCCGCCCGGTGAAGTACGCCGGGAACTGCAGCGCGTCGCCGATCGAGAGCAGCACCGACTCGCGGGTGTCGAGGGCCGACCCGTCGACGTACGCGAAGATCCAGCCGGCGTCCTCGGCCTCGATCCGCGCCCGGTCGAGGTCGAGCTCACCGACCCGGTGCAACCCGGCAGCCCCACCAGCGAGGACGGCCGCCAGCGCGGTCATCGGCGGATCACCGCGAAGTGCTCGTAGTGGTCGCCGGTCCAGTACAGCGTGCCGTCGGCGCCGGCGATGATCCGCCGAGCACCGCGGTCGGACTCCCCGGGCGTCGGCACCGTGTACTCCTTGTAGTAGCCGGACCTCTGTGCCGGCAGCAGACCCTCGTAGTTGCCGAAGGTCCCACCGTCGTGGTCCGGGTACGGGAACGGACCGCCCTGGTCGATCAGCGCGACGGTCTGCGCTGCCTCGGGCGGCAGCGACGACAGGTCGACGTACCCCAGTCCGCTGACGGCGTCCGTGCCGTGCTCCTTCGCCGAGTACGACGACCCCGACCCACCCGGGTCGGTCGAGCCGTCGTGGTGGGCGGACCACCACCACCCGGCCAGGGCGACGACGGCAGCGACCGCCGCCGACAGCGCGCTGTTGCGACCCCCGAGACGCGTGCGCGACACCTCAGAGGCCCCCGAGGACCTGCGCCCGACGCTTGACCTCGGAGCCGCGGTTCTCCCGCAGCGCGTCGATCGGGCGGCCGGGGAGGTCGGCGTCGAGGAAGATCCAGGCGATGCACTCGCGGTCGTCGAAGCCGTTGTCGTGCATCAGCGTCAGCAGGCCCGGCAGGCCCTTGACCGGCAGGCCCTCGTCGTCGAGGAACAGGGCGGGAACACCGGGCCCGCGGCCGGGCGCGGGCACCGCCGACGCCAGCTCGTGCGCCTGCACCATCGTGCGCACCTTCGCCGGCGTGACGCCGATCAGCTCGGCCGCCTGGTCCCACGTCAGCCAGTCGGCGACGAGCTCGGCGAGGTCGAGATCCGCGAGACGGGGTTCACTCATGCCGCCATCCTGCCGCACGCTGGGGGCTCCGCCCCCAGACCCCCGGGTCCCGATGTACGGCGCGGCATGCGAGGCGGTCGGGCGTGCCGCCGTACCATGGCGTTCCGGTCACTTCCCCGGCCGGAACACGTGAGCACAGGAGGGTCGCTGTGCGCGAACAGCCTGCCCGCGGCAACGCCGCCGGTGTCAGCGACCCCAACTCCGGCCGGATCCTCGACGATCGCTACCGGATCAGCGGCCGCATCGCGCGCGGCGGCATGGCGAGCGTCTACGAGGCGACCGACCTGCGCCTGGACCGCCCCGTGGCCGTCAAGATCATGCATGCGGGCCTCGGCGACGGCTCGGCGAGCGAGCACGACTTCGCCGACCGGTTCGTGCGCGAGGCCCGGGCCGCGGCCAGGCTGTCCCACCCCAACATCGTGGCCGTCTACGACCAGGGCACCGACGAGAGCGGTGCGGCGCCGACGGTCTACCTCGCCATGGAGTACGTCCCCGGCCACACCCTGCGCGACACGATCGCCAAGGAAGCACCGATGGCGCCGGAGAAGGCGCTCGCGCTGCTCGAGCCGGTGCTGGCCGCGCTGGCCGTGGCCCACCGGGCCGGCATCGTGCACCGCGACGTGAAGCCCGAGAACGTCCTCATCGCCGACGACGGCAGGATCAAGGTCGCCGACTTCGGCCTCGCCAAGGCCGTCAGCGCCGACACCCAGCACACCGTCACCCAGGGCGTGCTCATCGGCACCGTCTCCTACCTGGCCCCCGAGCTCGTCGTCGAGGGCATCGCGGACGCCCGCGTCGACGTCTACTCGGTCGGGGTCATCCTGTACGAGCTGCTGACCGGCACGAAGCCGCACACCGGTGAGAGCCCCATCCAGGTCGCCTATGCGCACGCCCACAACGACGTCCCCGCGCCGTCGAGCAGCGTCCCCGGCATCCCGGCGTACGTCGATGCGCTGGTCGCCCGGGCCACCACCCGCGACCGCACGCTGCGTCCGGCCGACGCGGGCGTTCTGCTGCACCACGTGCGCCGGGTCCAGGCCGCGCTGCACCAGGGCCTCACCGACGACGACGAGCTCGTCGACGACCTGCTGCCGCTCTCCCGCAACGCGGCCGCAGGTGAGCGGGTCGACACGACCCCCGAACCGCTGGACCAGCTCCGCCACCCGGAGGCGCCGCGCGATGCCGCCGACGACCACCGCACGCAGGTGATCGAGACCCTCCCGCCGCCGCCTCCCGCACCGGCCAACGCGCGGCGCCTGCCCGCCCCGGCACCGGTCCCGCAGCAGCCGGTCGAGCGCCGGCGCAGCCGCCGGCAGCCGCTCGTGCTCCTGCTCATCGCGCTGCTGGCCGCAGCCCTCGGCGGTGGCGCGTACTGGTTCGGCTGGGCGCGCTACACGACGACACCGGGCGTCCTGTCCGACACCCGCGCGCAGGCGACGGCGATCCTCTCGCGCGCCGAGCTCAAGGTCGACTTCGCCGACGCCGTCTACTCCGACTCGGTCGAGGCCGGTCACGTGGTCAGCACCGACCCGTCGCCGGGCAGCCGAATCCTCCCCCACCACACGGTCGTCGTGACCCTGTCCAAGGGGCCGGAGGTCCACGACCTGCCGGCTCTCAGGGGGCTCACCGTCCCCGAGGCCACCAGCACGCTGGCCGCGGTGAAGATGGTGGTCGGCCGGGAGACCGACGTCTGGTCGGAGACCGTCCCGCAGGGGCAGATCATCCGCACCGACCCGGCGTACGGCTCGACGGCCGCGAAGAACCTGCCCGTCGACACCGCCGTGCGGGTCTGGGTGAGCAAGGGCCGCAAGCCGATCAAGATCACCGACCGCACCGGCGACCAGTCCGCCGCGGTCATCGCGAGCTGGCGCAAGCAGGGACTCAAGGTCCACGTCAGCCGCGAGTTCAGCGGAACCGTGGCGCAGGGCGACATCATCAGCCAGGACCCACAGACCGGCACGCTCTACAAGGGCGACACCATCACCGTGAAGGTGTCGAAGGGCAAGCCGTTCGTCACCGTGCCGTCGGTGTGGGGCATGTCGACGTCGGCGGCGGTGCAGGAGCTCGAGGGCCTCGGGCTGCGCGTGACCACGGCCCACTCGGCGTTCTACGTCGGCGCCAACCGCGCCGTGAACACCGATCCGCGCTCGGGCCAGTCGGTACGGGTGGGCAGCGCGATCGTCGTCTACATCGTCTAGACGGATCTGGATTTCGGGCCCGCGCGGGAGCACCATGGAAGCAGCTGGGGGTCGCCCCGAGGAGTAGCCATGGCCGGTCACATCATCTACACGCACAGCACCATCCCCGCTCCACCCGAAGCGGTCTGGGACGTGATCACCGATGTCGCCCACGCGGACAGCGTCCTGCGCAGCGTCACCGCGACCGAGGGCGTGCCCGACGGTGAGTACGACGTCGGCACCTCCTGGCGCGAGAAGCGCAACGTCTTCGGCCACCACGAGATGGAGGAGATGCACGTCGTCGAGTGCGAGGCGCCGCGCAAGGTGGTCGTCGAGGCCGACGCCGGCGTCGACGTCATCCGCACCGCCTACCGGCTCACGCCCGCCGACGCCGAGAACCGCTCGACCCGTCTCGCCATGACCACGACGATCGAGATGCGCGACCGCAGCGCCGTGTCGCGGGCGATGTGGCGGGTGTTCGGGAACCACTCCTTCGAGCACACCCGCAAGGTGCTCGAGCACGACCTCGAGGACATCGAGGCCGAGGCGGTACGCCGCAGCGCGACCGTCTGAGCGCGCCCGACCGGGGCGCGGATCTCGCGCACAGCGGTGGCGTCGGGCACACTGGCCCGCGTCATGAGCTATTGCACGAGCTGCGGTCACGAGCTGAGAGTGGGCCGCTTCTGCACGAACTGCGGCCAGCCGGTCGTCGGTCGGCACCCCGGCACGCCCCCACCGCCACCGGCCGCGCCCGCGGCGGAGCCGTCGGCGCCGACGCAGCCGCGGCCGGTCGTGGGCACGCTCCCACCCCCACCCCGCTTCCCGCTGTACGCCGAGCCCGCGCCGGTCCCGCCGCCCCCGGCCCGGCGGCGCAGCCTGCTGCCGTGGCTGGTCGCCGGCCTCGCCCTGCTCGTGGCCGGCGCTGCGGCCGTGGCGGTGGTGCTGTTCCGGTCCGGCGACCACACCGCCGTGGACGCGACGCCGTCCCCTCCCGCCGCCAGCGCCGCCTCGACCGGGCCGACCTCCGCGTCGGCCACGCCGACCACACCGTCGTCGGGCAGCGAGCTGACCTCGGACATCAGCCACCTCGTCGTACCGGGCACGGCGCCGGCCAGCACCGACCTCGCCGGCAACCCGGTCACGTTCGGCAGTGGGAACCTGGCCGACGGCGACCCCCAGACCGCCTGGCGGGTGGCGGGCGACGCCTCGGGACAGTCGATCACGATCAGCTTCGACGCGCCCGTGACCCTCACCTCGGTGGGGCTGGTCAACGGGTATGCGAAGTCCTACCGGGGCTACAACGGCTACCGGCTCAACCGGCGGATCACCGCGGTCCGCTGGACCTTCGAGGACGGCACCTCGGTGACCCAGCAGCTGCAGCAGCGACCGACGATGCAGTCGATCGCCGTGTCGGCGGGGCCGACCTCCAGCCTCCGGCTGGAGATCCTGTCGACGGCCGCCAGCCCGCAGCGCAACTGGCGCGATTTCACCGCGATCAGCGAGCTGTCGCTGCTCGGCTCCCGCTAGCGCTCGACGCCAGCGGCTCAGCGCAGCAGCTCGGCGACCTGGAAGGCCATCTCCAGGGACTGGACCCGGTTCAGCCGCGGGTCGACGACGGACTCGTAGCGGTGCGCGAGGCTGTGCTCGTCGAGCTCCTCGCCGCCGCCGATGACCTCGGTGACGTCGTCGCCGGTGTTCTCGACGAGGATGCCGCCGGGCACGGTGCCGAGCGCGCGGTGCACCTCGAAGAAGCCCTTGACCTCGTCGAGGACGTCCTCGAAGCGGCGGGTCTTGTAGCCGGTCGAGGCCTCGAAGGTGTTGCCGTGCATCGGATCGCAGATCCACGCGACGTCGACGCCCTCGGCGGTCACCTTCTCGACCAGCCCGGGCAGCCCCTCGCGCACCTTCGACGCGCCGAACCGGGTGATGAACGTCAGCCGGCCGGGCTCGTTGGTGGGGTTGAGCTTCGCCGCCAGGTCGAGCGCGTCGTCCGCGGTCGCGTTGGGGCCGAGCTTGCAGCCGATCGGGTTGCGGATGGACCGGAAGTACTCGACGTGAGCGCCCTCGAGGTTGCGGGTGCGCTCACCGATCCAGACGAAGTGCCCGGAGACGTTGTACGGCGTGTCCGTGCGCGAGTCGATCCGCGTCATCGCGTGCTCGTACTCGAGGATCAGCGCCTCGTGGCTGGAGTAGAAGTCGACCCGGTGGAACTCGTCGGGGTCGGCGCCGATGGCCTGCATGAAGGTCAGCGCACGCTCGATCTCGCTCGCCATGGCCTCGTAGCGCGCACCGGCGGGGCTGTTGCGGACGAACTCGGAGTTCCAGGAGTGGACCTGGCGGAGGTCGGCGTACCCACCGGTGGTGAAGGCGCGCACCAGGTTCAGCGTCGAGGCGCTGTGGTGGTAGACCTCGAGCAGCCGCTGCGGGTCGGGGATGCGCGACTCGGGGGTGAACTCGTAGCCGTTGACCGCATCGCCGCGGTACGCCGGCAGGGTCACGCCGTCGCGCGTCTCGGTGTTGCTCGACCGCGGCTTGGCGTACTGGCCCGCGAGCCGGCCGACCTTCACCACGGGGACGGAGGCGGCGTACGTCAGCACCACGGCCATCTGCAGCAGGACCCGGAGCTTGTTGCGGGTGTTGTCGGCGGTCGCGTCCGCGAAGGTCTCGGCGCAGTCGCCGCCCTGGAGCAGGAACGCCTCACCGCGGCTCACCGCCGCGATCTTGTCCTTGAGCTCGTCGCACTCGCCCGCAAAGACGAGCGGCGGCAGGGTCCGGAGCCGGTCGACGACCGCGGCGAGGGCGGCGGGGTCGTCGTACGTCGGCTGCTGGAGCGCGCCGATGGCGTGCAGCTGCTCGAGGGAGGGGACGGTGCTCACCCCCCAAGGCTACCGTCGGCGCATGACCTTCTCGATCGTTGCCCGATCCGCAGATGGCGGCACCTGGGGCGTGGCCGTCGCGTCGAAATTCCTCGCCGTCGGATCGGCGGTGCCCGCGGCCGTGGCAGGCGTGGGCGCCATCGCCACGCAGGCGCTCGCCAACGTCGCCTACAAGGGCCTCGCGCTCTCCCACCTCGACGAGGGCGCGACCGCCTCGGTCGCCCTGCAGCGGCTGCTCGAGGAGGACCCCGAGCGCGACCACCGGCAGGTCGGCATCGTCGACGTGGCCGGTGGGTCGGCGAGCCACACGGGCCCGGCGTGCCTGGCGTGGGCCGGCGGGGTGACCGGTGAGGGCTACGCGATCCAGGGCAACATCCTGACCGGCCCGCAGGTCGTGGAGGAGATGGAGGCGGCCTTCCTGGCCTCGGACCCGGCGGCGCCCTTGCAGGACCGGCTGCTCGCCGCGCTGCGGGCCGGGGACGAGGTCGGCGGCGACAGCCGGGGCCGTCAGTCGGCGGCGATGCTGGTCGTGCGCGACGGCGCCGGCTACGGCGGGCTCGACGACGTGGCGGTCGACCTGCGCGTCGACGACCACACCGACCCCCTCGGTGAGCTGGCGCGGCTGCTGGACCTGCACGAGACCTACCTCGTCGCGTCGACGCCCGAGGAGCAGGTGCCGGTCGACGCCGAGCTGCGCGCCGAGCTCGACGAGTTCGCCCGGTCGCAGGGGCGCACCGACTTCCTGGCGTGGGTCGGTGCGGAGAACTACGAGATGCGGGTCGCCGAGGACCTGGCCTGGATCGACCGGCGGGTGCTGGCGATCGTGCGGGACGCGGAATAGGGCCGGGTCACAGGCGGTCGAGCGCTGCCTGCGCCGCCGCGCGGTCGGCGGTCGCGGTGCGCAGCGCGGCGGCGGCCTCGTCGCGCTCCTCCTCGGCCTCGCCCAGCTCGTCGTCGAGCTCGTCCGACTCCTCCTCGACCTCCGCCAGCCGACGGCGCAGCTCGTCGAGCTCGGCCTGCAGCTGCAGCGACCGCGCGACGAGCCGGTCGACCTCGCCGGCCGCCGTGGCGTGCGCCTCCTCCGCCTCCTCGTACGCCGACGTGGCGGCCGCCAGCCGTTGCTCGGCCGCCGCGCGGGCCTTGGCCTCCTTGTCCGGGTCGGGCACGAGGTGCAGCTCGGGGCGCTGCGGCTCGGGTGCCTCGCGGGGCGCGGCGTGGAAGCCCAGCGCCTCGGGCAGCGCCACCGCAGCGGCGACGGTCGCCGGGTCGAGCGGCTCGAGACCGGTCGTCCGCAAGGTCGTCACGAGCAGCCCGCTGCGGACCGCGCGCCCGCACTCGGCGTCGACCATGGCTGCGGTGAGCGTCTCCTCGACCTGCAGGGCGACGGCCTCGGTGACCCGGTGGCCCTCGGCGACCGCGAGCTGGCGCGCGTGCTGCACCACGGCGGCCGTGACCTGGCGGCGCTGCTTGGTGAGCGTCCGCAGCTCGCCGGCCGACATCGCCTGCTGTGCCTCGCGCAGGGCCGCCCCGACGGCGAGCAGCTGGTCGACCTGGGCCGGCTCCCGGCGTACGAGCAGGTTGACGAGCCAGGCCGCCGTCGACGGCTTGCGCAGAGCCTTGACCGCCGCGGCCTCAGGGGTCCCCTTGAGCTCCTTGGCCCGGGCGTCCCGCTCCGGCGTGAAGGCCGCGAGCGGCAACGCGTAGAGCTCGTCGGCGACCTCGAGCAGATCGGTCATGACGTGAGTCTGTCAGCCGGCGGGACGAGGCCGATGGACACCATCGCGACGGTCAGGTCGATGAGCTGCTCGCGCGCGACACCCTCGGGTCGCTGCAGCGCGATCCGCAGGCACATCGAGACCAGGACCCCCATCAGCATGAACACCACGCCCTCGAGCTCCTCGGGAGGAAGGTCGCCGCGGTGACGTCGCGGCAGCAGGGACGCGAGCTGGTGCAGGTTGGCCTCGATCTCGGGCATCAGGTTCGCGTTGGTGCCCGAGGCGGCCTGGCTGACCATCGCCTCCATCACGCCGCGGTGCCGCTCGAGCCCGTCGACCAGCGTCGTGACGACGTGACGCAGCGCCTGGTCCAGGTCCGCGTCCAGCACGTCCACGACGCTCACCATCAGGTCGTCGTTGATCGCGTGCACGGCCTCGTCGCGCAGGACCGTGAACAGCTCCTCCTTGTCGTTGAAGTAGCGGTAGAAGGTGCCCGGGCTGACGTGAGCGGCCCGCGAGACCGCGCTCGTGGTGAGGGCTGCGATGCCCTTCTGGTCGAGGATCCGCACACCGACGTCGAGCAGCAGACGCCGGGTCTGGACGGCCCTCTCCTGGTGCGGCCGCGCCCGTTGCCGTTGTGCCACGCTCAGTCGTCCAGGCCCTGCTCGATGGCGTAGCGGGTCAGCTCGACGCGGTTGCGCAGCTGGAGCTTGCGCAGCACGTTCTGGGTGTGGTTCTGGACGGTGCGGTGGGAGAGCACCAGGATCTCCGCGATCTGGTGCGACCCCATCCCCTTCGCGACCATCTTGAGGATCTCGATCTCGCGCGGCGTCAGGTTCTCCCCCGGCGGCGTCGCCGGCCCGTCGCGGTCGAGCCGGCGGAACTCACCGAGCACCAGGGCGGCCAGCCCCGGTGTGAACACGCTGTCCCCGGCGGCCACGCGGCGTACCGCCTCCACCAGCTCCGCACCCGACGCCGACTTCACCAGGTAGCCGGTCGCGCCGGCCTTGACCGCCTCGAGCACGTCCTGCTGCTCTCCGGATGCCGACAGGATGAGGACGCGCGCGGACGGGTCCTCGGCCAGCACCGTCGCGGTGACCTCCACGCCGGTGGGGGCGGGGATCTGCAGGTCGAGCACGACCACGTGCGGCCGTGCGGCCGGGAAGCGGCTGATCGCCTCGCTGCCGGTGCCCGCCGTCGCCACGACCTCGAACCCGGCCGCCGTGAGGTCCCGCTCCACCGCGTCGCGCCACATGGGGTGGTCGTCGACCACCATCACCCGGATCGGATCGGTCATGGGGCGACCCTAGCCGCGTCGTACCTGACCAACGCGTTGGTTTCCGGCCGCGAACCCAACGCGTTGGTCAGGTACGACGGTGGGACGAGGATCAGGCCGCGTGGATCCGGCCGTTGCCGGCCAGGTCGTCGAGCAGCTCGTGCGCGACGAGGCGTCCGAGGGCGATGTGCTCCTCGGTCCTGGAGAAGTCCAGCAGGCGTACGCCGAGGTCGGGGCAGCTCAGCCGGTGCACCTCCACGCCCGGGCCCGGGCTCTGCTCGCCGTGCGAGCGGATCGCGGCGCCGAGGCTGGCCACGAGCGCCTCCACCGGGTTGCGCATCCGGCCGACCCGCACCGGCACGGTCGCGTCGAGCACGAACACGCGCGTCGGCCGCAGCGACGCGGCCGCAGCCAGTGGCACCACCGCCGAGACCCCGCCGTCGACGTGCAGGTGGGTGGCGTCGTCGCCGTCGGGCAGCCACACCGGCGGGAAGATCGCCGGCAGCGCGGCCGACGCCAGCAGCAACGCCTCGAGCGGGCCGGCGCCGTGCTCGACGGTGTCGCCGGTGTCGAGGCGGGTGGTCACCACCCGCAGCGGGATCGGCAGGTCCTCGAGCCGCTCGGTCGGCGCCCAGCGCGCGATCATCGCGCGCAGGCCGTCCGGCGAGTGCAGGAACGCCCGCCGGCGTACGACATTGCGCAGCCGGCTCAGGTTGCCGCCGGGGAAGACGTCCTCGGTGCGCAGCGAGCGCCAGTACTCAGCCAGCTCGGCGGTCCGGTCGACGCTCGTCCCGGACGCCATGAAGGCCGCGTTGAGGGCTCCGACCGAGCAGCCGACGTACCCGACCGGCCGGATGTTGCGCTCGACCAGCACCTGCAGCATGCCGACCTGGACCGCGCCCCGGTTGCCGCCCGCCGAGAGGACGACCACGTCGCGAGGGCTCAGCGGCGGGTCCGTGCGGCGTCGCCACGTTCGCATCGCCCACCTCCCGCCACCTCGTCATTTCTTCGATGATGAAGGACTCATCGGCACCGCGCAGGCGAAGCCGAGAAGTCGCCGGCGCCCAGCAGGGTCGGCACAAGGTCCTCGCAAGGTCAGAGCCGGGTCAGAGCCGGGTCAGAGCCGGTGGAAGCGACCCCGGTGGTGCAGCAGCAGGTCGAGCTCCTCACCGATCTCGACGTGGGTCAGCCGGGCGCGCACCTCGACCGACCAGCCGACCTCGCGCTCGTCGACCAGCTCGACCTCCGCCCAGGTCGTGGCCGTGGTCAGACGCGGCCCCGAGCCGGTGGCTGCCCAGGAGGCCTGGCGGAACGGCCCGCCCGGCGCGGGCGCCGTACCGGCGAAGGCCTCGGCGAGACCGCGCTCCTCCCACCGCAGGGGTACGACGACGCCGCGCCCCGTCTCCCGCAGCACCTCCAGCAGGTCGGCGTCGGGGTCGAGCAGCGCGAGCACGCACGGCTCCTCGCCCAGCGCGACCATGAACGACGAGACGGTGAGCCCGGCCTCGTCGCCGTCGCCGCCAGAGGTCCACAGCGTGACTCCGCCGCCGACCCGGCCGCGGAACCGGCGGGCGGGGTCCGAGGGCGTCGGGAACGGGTGGCTGCTGTGGATGGTCAACGCGGCTCCTTCGGTACGACGAGCTCCCACTCGGTCCCGTGCGGGCCGGTGCTCAGGTGCACCTCTCCGCCCAGGTCGCGGACCCGCCCGCGGATCGAGCCGGTGACACCCAGCCGGCCGTCGGCCGCGGCCTCGTCGAGACGGCCGTCGGGGATGCCGGGCCCCTCGTCGCGCACGGACAGCTCGACCTCGTCGCCGAGGTCCTGCAGGAACACCCACGCCCGCGCACCCGCGCCCACGTGCCGCTCGACGTTGTCGAGGCAGGCCGCCACCGCGGCGACCAGCTCGTCCACCCGTTCGGCGGCCATGACCACCGCTCCCGCGGGCAGGGCGACCTCGACCCCGGGCCGGCTGGCCAGCGCGCCGAGCGCGGCGACCAGGTCGGCGTCGCCCACGACGGCGGGCGTCGGGTTCTGCACGCGGATCAGGGCACGCAGCGACTCCTCCTGCTGCCCCGCGAGGCGGCCGAGCTCCGCGGCCTCCCCGCCGAGCTCGGCACCGCGTCGCTGCACGAGGGCGAGGACCTGCAGGACGCCGTCGTGCACGGCCCGGGCCAGCCGTGCGCGCTCCGAGGCCACCGCCAGCTCGTGCTGGGCCTGCTCACGCTCGGCCGCCATCTGCTGCAGCGACGAGCACAGGAAGCCGACGATGGCCCCGGTGAGCATCAGCAGGAACAGGTTGCCCCAGTCGGTGCCGGTGCGGACCTGTCGGCAGGCGAGGTCGGTGACGCCGAGCAGGGTGCCGGCGACCAGGCCACCCGGCCAGCCGTAGCGCACCGCCCACGCGATGAGCGCCGCGATGATCCAGTAGCCCGGCACCGTGGCGTGGAACCACGGGCCCTTCACGACAGGCGTGGCGAGGAGGGCGGCGAGCGCGAAGCCGAGGTCCGCGACGAGGAGGCCGGCGGTCCGGCGTACCGGGGCGGCGTACAGCCAGATCGCGACGCCGGTCCAGACCACCATCAGTCCCACGACCACCCAGGCGGCGGCCGGGTGGTCGAAGTTGTTGCGTACGCCGGCGCGGACCACCGCCCAGACGGTGACCGCGACCCGCAGGATCGCGAGCGCGCGGAACATCCGGCTCTCGACCTCCACGGCGGCTGCGCCGCAGAACAGGCCAGGACGTCGCTTCGCTCCGCGTCCTCTGGTTCCGTTCCGCCAGGCTCGCTCCGCTCGCGGCGGCACGGTCAGGAGGCGATCCTGGAGGCGTCGTCGCCCTTGCCCTTGCGCTCCTGCTTGGCGAGCGCCTTGGCCTCGGCGGCGTACGTGTCGACGTACTCCTGGCCGGAGAGCGTCATGATCTCGTACATGATCTCGTCGGTGATGGCGCGCAGGACCTGGCGGTCGTTCTCCATCCCGTCGTAGCGGGAGAAGTCCATCGGCTTGCCGAACTTCACCGTCGGCCGGACGATGCGGCCGAACTTCTTGCCCGGAGGGGCGATCTCGTCGGTGCCGATGACGGCGACCGGGACGACCGGGACACCGGTCTCCAGCGCGAGGCGCGCGACGCCGGTCTTGCCGCGGTAGAGACGACCGTCGTGCGAGCGGGTGCCCTCGGGGTAGATGCCGAAGATGCCGCCCTCGTCGAGGACGCCCTTGGCCGAGATCAGCGCACCCTCGGCCGCCGTGGCGCCGGAGCGGTCGATCGGGATGTTGCCGGTGCTGGTGAAGAAGAAGCGCTGGCCCCAGCCCTTGAGGCCGGTGCCGGTGAAGTACTCCGCCTTGGCCACGAAGCGGACCATCCGGGGCAGCACCAGCGGCACGAACAGCCAGTCCATGTAGGACAGGTGGTTGCTCGCCAGGATGACCGGGCCGCTGCGCGGCACGTTGCGCTTGCCGGAGGTCTTCGGCCGGAACACGAGCCTCAGCAGGGGACCGATCGCGACGAACTTCAGGAACCAGTACACGGGACCAGAGTAGTGCCTCTCCACGTCCGCGACGTGACGCGGCAGAATCGTCCGCGTGAACGAACCCGAGGTCCTCGAGAGTGCTGCACCGCTGCGGGTCGAGGCCCGCCCCGAGCTGACCGGCGGACGCCGGATCGGCGTCCTGCTGAGCCACGGCTTCACCGGTTCGCCGGCGTCGATGCGACCGTGGGGCGAGTACCTCGCGGAGCTGGGGTACGGCGTCGTCGTACCCCGTCTGCCGGGGCACGGCACCACCTGGCAGGACATGAACACCCGCACCTGGGCGGACTGGAGCGGGCACCTGACCGCGACCTTCGACGAGCTCCGTGCGGAGCACGACGCGGTCGTCCTGGCGGGCCTGTCGATGGGCGGTGCGCTCGTGCTGCGCCTGGCCGCCGATCGCGCCGACCAGGTCGCTGGCGTGATGGTCGTCAACCCGGCCGTCGCGACCAAGCGGCTCGACGTGAAGCTGCTGCCCGTCCTCAAGCACGTCATCCCGTCCTTCCCGGGCATCACCAACGACATCGCCAAGCCCGGCGTGGACGAGCACGGCTACACCCGTACGCCGCTCAAGGCGGCCCACTCGATGATGCGGGCGTGGCCGGACCTGATCGCCGACCTGCCGCGTGTGACCGCGCCGCTGCTCTACTTCCGCTCCGACGTGGACCACGTCGTCGACGCGAGCTCCGAGCCGATCATCTGGGGCAAGGTCGGGTCGACCGACAAGACCCGCGTCGCGCTGCCGGACTCGCTGCACGTCGCGACCCTCGACAACGATGCCCCGCTGATCTTCGAGGAGTCCGCGAAGTTTGTCGGGCGCGTAGCCTGAGACCGTGGGCGAGCCGACGGAGCCCGAGGCCGACGACACCGAGGCGGTGTGGCGCGAGATCGTCGAGAACTACGGCGACCGCGCCGTCATCGAGCCCGCCGAGGAGCCGCTCGTCGAGCCCGCTCCGCGCTTCGACCCCACCGAGGACGTCTTCGACTACGGCGACGCCGTGTTCGGCTACGAGGAGCCGGACGAGGACCGCTTCGTGCCGCCGCCGCCCGCACCGCTTCCGCGGGTGCGCCCGGACCGGCTGGCCGCCTGGGTCGGCGTGCTCGGCTCGCCGGCGGTCGTGCTCGTGCTACTGCTGACGGGGCTCTCCGTGGATCCCGTGATCGGCTGGCTGCTGGTCGCGGCCTTCGTGGGGGGCTTCGGGTACCTGGTCGCCACCATGTCCCGGGAGCCCCGGGACCCCTGGGACGACGGCGCCCAGCTCTGAGTCGGCGAGGGCCGGGTCGACGACGAGGCGCGGCAGCCGCTTCGTCGTCCGGAACCCCTCAGCGAAGGCCATGCCGGCGAGCACCATGAGCAGCAGGTTCCGGACGCCCAGGACGGCCGTGATGATCGGCGTTCCCCAGCGGTAGTGGACCAAGGGCGTGTAGGCGTAGGGCCACACCACGTGGGTCACCACGCAGGTGGCGATGAGGATGATCGTCCAGCGGCGCAGGTGCCGGCGCTCCTCACCGGACAGCAGCGCGACGCCGATGATCGCGGCCGGCAGGAGCCAGGCGAGGTACTGCGGGCTGAGCACCTTCCCGCTGACGATGAACGCCATGATGCCGCACAGCGACAGCCACACCAGCCGGCTCGTCGCGGGCTGGCCGGCCCGCCAGCCGCGGACCCAGAGCCAGACCAGCAGCACGATCATCACCGCGGTGGCGACCTTGGAGACGAACAGCGAGGTGCCGACGCCGGGGCCGAGGATCTCCCACGACTTCGACGGCGCGATGTAGACGTAGTAGCGGCCCGGGAAGATCGATCGGACGAGCATCGTGATCGTCGCCCACACCGACTCGACCTGCAGGCCGCGGTCGTTCTGGTAGCGCAGCGGCGACATGACCCGGTCGGTGCCGCCGAGGGCCCAGGTGAGCGCCATCAGCGCCCCACCGGCGACCGCGACGGTGACGAGCACCTGCTTGCGACTCCACCGCGCCGCGGCGAGCCCCGGGACGATGAGGACCGGGGAGTACTTCAGCGCGGTCGCGATGGCGGCGTACAGACCCGCGCGCTTGGCGGCGCGCTCCGAGGCGAGGATGGACAGCCCCACGAACAGCCCGGGCAGCAGGTCGAAGCGGCAGTACACCAGCGGCCCGAGGGCAGGCACCGCGATCAGCCAGAGGACCGGCGCGCTCTCCGAGCCGGACCGGCGCAGGATCCTCATCACGAGCGCATCCGCGCCGAGCATGATGGCGATCCACAGGTAGATCGTCGAGCTGCCCAGGCCGAGGAGCGCCATGACCGCGTAGGGAGCGCCGAGGATCAGCACGGCAGGGATCGGGTACTCCGACAGCGTGCCCTGCCAGCCACCGCCGCTGCCCTCCCAACCGCCGCTGTGGAACGCCTGGAAGCTGTGCAGGTAGTAGCGCAGGTCGCCGAGGTCGCCGTGGTCGGTGAACGGCAGCATCACGGCCACCATCACCAGGCGCGTGAAGAACCAGGTCCTCCAGCCCGAGTCGACGAGCCAACCGGGGAACAGTCGGTGGCTGAGGAGGCGATCGATCACGGGCGACGTCCAGTCTGCAGAGTGTCACGAGCGAGGAGGGCGGCACCGACGGCGCCGGCCTGGGCACCGAGCAGGGCCGGCACGAGGGCGGGTACGACGCGGTGGTCGGTGCCCTGCAGGGAGTCGAGGAGCGCGTCGCGTGCCGGGTCGAGGAGCAGGTCGCCGACGTCGGCCACACCGCCGCCCACCACGACGAGCTCGGGGTCGAAGGCGGAGACCAGGCCGGCCGCTCCGACACCCAGCCAGGTGCCGACCGTCGCGATCGCCTGGCGCGCGGTCGCGTCGCCGGATCGCGCCATCCGCGCGACCTCGCGGCCGTCGAGGTGGCGACCGACCGCGACGCGCACGACGCGCTCGAGCGCCCGGCCGCTGCAGTACTGCTCCCAGCAGCCCTTGAGCCCGCACTCGCAGCGCAGCCCGTCGGGGACCACCTGCATGTGGCCGAACTCGCCGGCCATCCCCTGGCTGCCGCGGTAGAGCCGGCCGCCCAGGACGAGCGCGCCGCCGATGCCGGTGCCGATGGTGATGAGGATCGCGTCCCGATTGCCCCGGGCGGCGCCCAGCACCAGCTCGGCGTACGCCGCGCAGTTGGCGTCGTTGTCCAGCACGGTGGGTACGCCGAGGCGGTCGGCCAGGTGCCGGCGTACGGGCACGTCACGCCAGGGCAGGTGCGCCGCGAACCGCACGCGCTCCCCCTCGGCGTCGACCAGGCCGGCGGCGGCGATGCCGACGGCGGCCGGGGTCACTCCACCGGCGGCCTCGGTGATCGCCGCGCACAGCGCCCGCTCGACCTCGTCACCCGGCACGTCGCGCCCGGGCATGGGCGTCGTGGCGGTCGCCACGAGCCCACCTTCCTCGTCGATCGCGGCAGCGAGAACCTTGGTGCCGCCCACGTCGACACCGACGTAGGTCGTGCTCCGCATGGGTCGGATCGTACCGTGCAGAGGGGGTGATCCCCGCCAGCTGCGGCGCCGCGTTCACTCCACGCGCACGAGGTCTGCGGCGCCGATCACACCGGCGTCGTTGCCGAGCCGGGCGACCCGGATCTCCGCCTCGGGCCGGTACCCGCGGCCCGTCAGCTCCCGGCTGAAGGCCTCACGGATCGGGTTCAGCAGGAGGTCCGCGGCGGCGCTGACCCCACCGCCGACGACGATCACGGCGGGGTCGAGGACAGCGGTGAGCGACGCGATGCCGTGGCCGAGCCAGCGGCCGATCTCCTCGAGCTGCTCGATGGCGAACCGGTCGCCGTCGGCCGCCGCCTCGGTGATCATCGGGCCGGTGATCGCGGCGAGGTCGCCGCCCGCGCGCGCCAGCACCTCGGCGGCGAAGGGCGATCCGCCCCGCGCGGCCTCGCGGGCGTTGCGGACGAGGGCCGAGCCGCTGGCGTACTGCTCCAGGCAGCCGCGGTTGCCGCAGCCGCACTGCCGACCGTCCGGTACGACGGCCAGGTGGCCGATCTCCGCGGCCACGCCGAAGGCGCCGCGGAGCAGCCGGCCGCCGAGGATGACTCCCCCGCCGACACCGGTGCCGACGGTGACCATCAGCTGGTCGTCGACGTCGTGGCCGGCTCCGAAGCGGAACTCGCCCCAAGCCGCGGCGTTCGCGTCGTTCTCGACGACGACGGGCAGGCCGGTGAGGGCGGACAGCTCGGGCCCGAGCCGCTCGTTGCGCCAGGCGATGTTGGGGGCGAAGCGCACGGTCGCCCGGGCTTCGTCGATGTAGCCCGCGGCGCCGACGCCCACGGCCTGGACCGGGTGCTCGGCGGCCAGGGTGCGCACCAGGTCGGCCGCGGCCCGCTCCATCGCCGCCGGGTCGGTGGCCGGCGACTCGACCCGGTGCGTGGCCAGGATGCTGCCGTCGGCCGCCACCACCGCACCGGCGATCTTGGTGCCGCCGATGTCGATGCCACAGGTGATCGCGTCGCGCGCGATGCCGACCGGGGTGCTCATCCCTCGCCGTCCCCGTCCAGGTCGATCCGCTCGACCTCCGGTCCGCGGCGCTGCCCCTCGCCCTCCGGCGGCGGGATGGTCTCCATCATGCCGGCGGCGGCCTGCAGCAGCGACGACGCCGCGGTCATCAGGTGCGCGCGCACCTCGGGCGTCGTCTGGCGGACCAGGTGCACGGCCCGGCACACCGGGCAGTAGCGGCACTCGGCGCTGTCGGTGGCGATGTGCTCGTTGAGCTCGTGCGCGAGGCTCGCGGCCTGCCCGGCCATCGCGCCGAACCCGCCGACGGTGTCGCCGGTGTGCTGGCGCGCGAGGTCGGCGAGGGCGCCGAAGAGCTTGACCGCCTCCTCGCCCACGCTGCCGATGTCGGGGCGCTCGTCCCGCTCGTCGGTCATCGGCTCACCTCGTGCACGGGTCCACTCTCGGGGTCGTGGAAGCGGACCCGCAACTCGCCGTTCGTCACACCGGCTCCGGCGATCCGCAGCCGGGCGAGCCCCGCGGGCAGGGTCAGCAGGCGGCGTGACGAGCCGACGGTGACGACCAGCTCGTCGCCGTTGCGGGCCAGGTCGACCTCGGAACGGGTCACGAACGGCAGGGCAAGCCGCAGCTCGGCGCCGCCGTCCTCGGAGCGGCTCACGCGCAGCGGCCCCGCGCCGGTCGGGGACGCGATCGGGTCGGTCCCGGCGTACAGCTCGGTGGCGAAGGAAGCGAGCTGCTCCACCCCGACCGGCTCGGCCGGCTGGTAGAGGCCCCGGCCGATCGGCAGGCCGGGGAAGGACTCCTCGGCAGTGGCGAGCACCGTGGCCTGGGCCGCGACCCACCCCGCGCGCCACTCGTCGTCGGCCCCCTCGGGGAAGACCCGGTTCGCGATGACCCCGTCGACGCGGTAGCCGAAGAGACACAGGCTGGTGTAGGCGCGACGGGCCTCGGCGAGCACGACGTTCTCGGGCGTCATGACGATCCGGACCGAAGACTCCGGCCCTGAGAGCAGCTCGTGGACCTCGTCCAGCTCCACGTGCAGCCGGGTGATCGCGTCGAAGACCGTGTCTCCCGGCATCGGTACGCCGGCGGCGCGGTTCAGCACCGGACGCAGCGCCTTGACCAGGCGGCGCTGGATCGGCAGCAGCCGCTCGATGTACCAGCCGAGCGCCTCGGGGAGCGCGAGCAGCCGCAGCGTCTCGGCGGTCGGCGCGCAGTCGATCACGATCACGTCCCAGTCGCCGGAGCGCGCGCGCAGCCGCAGCTCCAGCAGCGCGAGGACCTCCTCCGCACCGGGGATCACGGTCATCTCCTCGGCCGCGACCGGCTCCATGCCCGCAGCGTCGAGCACCGAGAGCAGGTAGCGCTGGATGTCGGCCCACGACTGCTCGAAGCGCTTCTGGGCGTCGACCTGCAGCAGGTGGAGGTACGGCGCCAGCTCGGTCGGCTCACTGGCCCCGATGCCGTCCACGCCGTACGCATCGGCCAGCGAGTGCGCGGCATCGGTCGAGATGACGAGCGTGCGCAGCCCGCGGGACGCGGCCAGGGCCGCGGTGCCCGCGGCCACGGTGGACTTCCCGACGCCGCCCTTGCCCGTGAAGAGGAGGATCCGCACGCCTCAGGCGCCTGTCTCCACGCGCTTCTTCAGGCCCTTGAGGGCGGTGTCGATGAGGATCTTCTCGCCGCGCCGCTTGAGCATGCCGATCAGCGGGATCGCGAGGTCGAGGGCGAGCCGGTAGGTCACCTCGGTGGCGCCTGTGCCCGTCTCGCGGAGCACGTACGCGCCGTCGAGCGAGCGCAGCATCTTGCCCTCGACGAGGGTCCAGGTGACCTCGTCGTCGCCGTGCCACACGTAGGCGAGGGAGTACTCGTCCTTGATCGGAGGCACGTCCAGCGCGAAGAACACCTCGCGCGCACGGCCGCCCTGCGCCTCGTCGTACGACGAACGCACCTCGGCCCGGATCACGCCCTTCGCCCAGCGGGGGTACGCCGCGAAGTCCGCGATCACCGCCATCACCTGGGCCGGCGGGGCGTCGACGACGATCGACGAGGACGTCTGTTCGGCCATGACCCGCAGGCTACCGGACAGCGCCGACCGGTCCGTCGCGACACTAGCCTCGAGATTTCATGTCGCCGGGGTTGAGTACGGCGCGTAACGCACGGAAGTGCCTGTCTGGCGCGGGATTCTTGGCTTGTCGAAGGTCAAGA